>JAVXWK010001137.1:0-12721 GCA_032230575.1 Pseudonocardiales bacterium
CTGAATTCCTTTCTCCCCACCCCTGCACGGTGAGGAAGCGAGCGCAGTGAACATGCTGTCGGATCGAGATCGGGTGCTGTGTCTGAGTCCGTTCAGCACCCCCAACCCGGCCCTCGTGGTCGCGGCCGAACGAGCGGGCGCACTCGGTGTGCTCGATCTTGGGCCACGTGCCGCCCGCGACCTGGGGCGCGTCACCGCGCGTCACAGGCGTGCGTTCGCGGTGCGGCTGCATGGACCGTTGACGGGTGCGTTGCCGGACGCTGTCGACACCGTGGTGGTTGATCTCGTCCGACATGTCCCGAACCTGGCTGAGCTGGGTGAACGTCGTGTCCTTGCCATGATCACCTCAGTGGCGGAGGCCGTTGCGGCGATCGAGTTCGGTGCCGCGGGGTTGATCGCGAAGGGTGCTGAGGCAGGCGGCCGAGTGGGTGGTTCGCCCGCGTTCGTGTTGCTCCAGCAGGTGCTCGCGATCACCGATCTGCCTGTCTGGGTGGCGGGATCGATCGGGCCGGACACGGCCGCGGCGGCGGTTGCCGGTGGGGCTCGCGGAGTGGTGCTGGAAGGCCAGCTCACGCTCCTCGCGGAGGCCCGAAAACATATTTCCGGTGAAATTGTGAACGCCGTCCGCATGATGGACGGGGCTGACACCGTCGTGAACGACGGGTTGCGTGTACATGTTCGTCAGAACACGCTCGAAATTGGTCAGGAAGGCGCGTTCGCGGAATTCAACCGCGTCTCGTTTGGGACCGTCGGAGGCGTCGTCGGCGCGATTCAGCGCGCGATTCGGGACAATGTGGCACAGGCGGGCGAACACCGCTCGATCCGGGTCGCCGGGCCGTTCTGCGACCGCGTCGAGGGGCTGCGCTACCCGATCGCGCAGGGCCCGATGACCCGCGTCAGCGACCAGCCCGCGTTCGCGCGGGCCGTCGCCGAGGGCGGTGCGCTGCCGTTCCTCGCGCTCGCGCTGATGGAGGGCCCAGCGGTCCGCGAACTCCTCGAGAACACGGCGGCCAAGCTCGAGGACAAGCCCTGGGGCGTCGGGCTGCTCGGCTTCGCGCCCGCGGAGCTCCGCGCCAAGCAGCTCGAAGCGGTACTGGACGTCAAGCCGCGGTACGCGATCGTCGCCGGCGGCACGCCCGCACAGGCGCGTGAGCTGGAAGCGGCGGGCATCGAGGCGTTCCTGCACGTGCCGTCGCCCGCACTGCTGCGCCGATTCCT
This sequence comes from Pseudonocardiales bacterium, assembly GCA_032230575.1. Lineage (GTDB taxonomy): Bacteria > Actinomycetota > Actinomycetes > Mycobacteriales > Pseudonocardiaceae > Lentzea. Next base: position 1,219 of record JAVXWK010001137.1, read on the forward strand.
CGACGAGGGCGCGCGCAAGTTCGTCTTCGAGGGCTCGGAGTGCGGCGGGCACACTGGTCCCCGCACCAGCTTCACGTTGTGGCAGCAGCAGATCGACGTCCTCAAGGGCCGCGAGAAGGACGTGGTAGCGCTCTTCGCCGGTGGCATCCACGACGCCCGCTCGGCTGCGATGATCGACGCGATGACGGCGCCACTCGCGGCAAAAGGCGCGGCGATCGGCGTTCTCGTCGGCACGGCGTACCTGTTCACCGAGGAAGCCGTCACGCATGGCGCGATCCGCCCGATGTTCCAGCAGGTCGCACTCGAATGTGAAGACACCGCACTGCTGGAAACCTCGCCGGGCCACGCCGTCCGCTGCGCACAGACGTCCTATGTGGACACCTTCGAACAAGCACGCGCGGAACTGAAGGACCTGCCGAAGCAGGAGAGCTGGGAGAAGCTCGAACAGCTCAACCTCGGACGGCTGAGGCTCGCCAGCCGCGGGCTCGTCAGGAACGACGACGGGCTCGTGGAGGTCGACGAGGACGAGCAGCGCCGTGAAGGCATGTTCATGATCGGCCAGGTCGCGACGCTGCGGCACGAACGCACCACGATCGGCCGGCTGCACGAGGACATCGTCTCCGGCCAGATCCCCGAGGCCACCGCGGTGACCACAGACCACGAGCCGCTGGACATCGCCATCGTCGGCATGGCGGCGATCATGCCGGGCGCGAAGGACGTGGCCGAGTTCTGGGCGAACATCCTCAAGGGCACGGACTCCGTCACGGAGATCCCGGAGGACCGCTGGTCGCCCGAGCGCTACGGCAGCCCGTTCAAGTGGGGCGGGTTCATCCCGCGCACGGCGTTCGACCCGCTCGCGTACGGCATTCCGCCCGCCTCGCTGACCTCGATCGAACCAGCGCAGCTGCTCGCACTGGAAGTGTCGGCGCGAGCCCTGAAAGACGCCGGATACGCGACACGCGTGTTCGACCGCGAGCGCACGTCGGTGATCTTCGGTGCCGAAGCCGGTGCCGACCTGGCGAACGCCTACACGGTTCGCACCGCGTTGCCGGCACTGGGAATCCGCGGCCTCGACGACCACCTGCCCGCGCTCACCGAGGACTCGTTCCCGGGCGTGCTCGGCAACGTGATCTCCGGCCGAGTCGCGAACCGGCTCGACCTCGGCGGCGCGAACTACACGGTCGACGCGGCCTGCGCGTCCAGCCTCGCGGCGCTCGACGTGGCGTGCAAGGAACTCGTCGGCGGCACCAGCGACATGGTGCTGTGCGGCGCGGTCGACCTGCACAACAGCGCGCACGACTACCAGATGTTCGCCTCGGTGAAAGCCTTGTCCGCCAAGGGACGCTGCTCCACCTTCGACTCCGCCGCGGACGGCATCGCGCTCGGCGAGGGCGTGGCTTGCCTGGTTCTCAAACGACTCGAGGACGCCGAACGCGACGGCGACCGGGTGTACGCGGTGATCAAGGGCATCGGCGCGTCCAGCGACGGCCGGTCGAGGGGCCTCACCGCGCCGCGTCCGGAAGGTCAGCAGCGAGCACTGCAAAGGGCTTACGCGTCGGCCGGGTTGCCCGTCACCTCCGTCGGGATGGTCGAGGCGCACGGCACCGGAACCGTGGTGGGCGACCGGACCGAACTGGCGGCGCTCACCGAGATGTTCTCCAGCGTCGAACCCGGCACCTGCACGATCGGCTCGGTCAAGTCGCAGATCGGCCACACCAAGTGCGCGGCCGGACTCGCGGGCGTGATCAAGGCGGCGCTGGCCGTGCACACCGGACTGCGGCCCGGCACTCTGCACGTCAAGCAGCCCAACGCGTTCTGGAACGCCGAGACCAGCCCGTTCACCTTCGGCCACCGCACGTGGGCGAGCAAGGACCGGGTCGCCGGTGTGAGCGCGTTCGGCTTCGGCGGAACGAACTTCCACACCATCATCGCCGGCTACCACGGCGCCGACGAGCCCTGGCACGGCCTGACGCAGTGGCCTGCGGAGCTGTTCCTGATCCGTGGCGAGAATCCCGAGGCCGCACAACGAGAAGCAGCTCGCCTCGCGGCGCTTGCCGACGCCAGGACGCCGTTGCGCAACCTGGCTGCCGCGTGTGGCAGCGGCACGGTCCAGGCCGCGTTCGTGGTCAGTGATCACGACGGCCTGCACAAGGCACTCGCGGACGTCGAGGCCGGGCGGCCCGGCGAAACTGTCAAGCTGCGCGGGGGAGAGCGGCCCAAGGTCGCGTTCCTCTACCCAGGACAGGGCAGCCAGCGACCGGGCATGCTGCTCGACCTGGTCACGGCTTTCCCGCGGCTGCAGGACTTCGTGGACGCCCGCTACGAACAGGTGATGTACCCGCCGGCCGCGCTGACCGCCGACGACGTCGCCGCGCAGCGCGCAGCGATCACCGACACGCGCATGGCCCAGCCGACGCTCGGCATCGCGGGCCTGATGGTCACCGCTCTACTGGAATCCGTTGGCATCACACCTGATCTGGCCGGTGGTCACAGCTACGGCGAACTGGTCGCCCTCGCCGCTGCCGGTGTGTTCGAGCCCGCCGCCCTGCTCGACCTCAGTGCCGCGCGCGCCGAGGCGATGCTGGAAGCGGTCGGCGAGGACCCCGGCACGATGGCCGCGGTGTCCGCGCCACTGGTCGAGGTCGAGGCGCTGCTGCCGTCGGATGTTGTGGTGGCCAACCACAACGCGCCCGGCCAGGTGGTGATCTCCGGCCCCACCAAGGCTGTCGAGAACGCCGTGGAGCTGCTGAAGAACGCCGGGCTGAGCGTCAAGAGCATCCCGGTCGCCGCCGCGTTCCACAGCCCGCTGATGGCGGGTGCGCGCGACCGGTTCGCGGCTCGCCTTCAGGCCATTTCCATTGGTGACACGGCTTTCCCGGTGTGGTCGAACGTCAGCGCCGAGCCTCACACCGACGTCCGCGCCGGCCTGGCCGCGCAACTCGCGGGCCGGGTGCGGTTCGTGGACCAGATCGAGTCGATGTACGAGGCCGGCGCGCGGATCTTCGTCGAGGCCGGGCCGGGTGGCGTGCTCTCGTCGTTGGTGCGCAAGACCCTCGGCGACCGGCCGCACCAGGCGTTGCGCTGCGACGACCACGTGACGTTCCTGCGCACGCTCGCGGAGCTCGCGGTCGCCGGTGTCGAGGTCGATGCCGCACCGCTGTTCGAGGACAGGGCCGAACCCGCCGCGGTCGTGCCGCCACGGCCGGGCTGGTACGTGGATGGAGGTCTCGTGCGGGACGCGAACGGCGACGCCCTACCCGGTGGGCTCAGGCCTGCCACGGAGCTCCCGACGCTGAAGGTCGGATCGGGCCTGGGGCGCGACGAGATCATCGAGAAGTTCCTGGACGGCATGCGCGACGCGGTCAGCGCCCAGCGCGACGTCCTGCTGAGCTACCTCGGCAACGCCCCCGCCGCACCGGCCCCGATGCCGGTGATCGAGCATGCGGTGAAGGCACCGGAACCGCAGGCCCAGGCGCAGACCGAGGACGTCGCCACGGTCGTGCTGCGAACGATCAGCGATCGCACGGGCTACCCCGTTGAGATGCTCCAGCCGGGCCTCGACCTGGAAGCCGACCTGTCGATCGACTCGATCAAGCGCACCGAGATCGTCGGCGAGCTGGCCCAGAAGCTGGGCGCGTCCGGATCGATCGACGAACTGGCTCAGCTGAAGACCATCGATGGCCTGGTCGGCTGGCTCGGCACGGCGTCTGCAAGTACCACCAGCTCGCAGTTGGCAGTACTTGCGGACGCCTCGAAGACACCGGCCCGGGACGTGCGTGCGGTCGTCGTGCGGACGATCAGCACCCGTACCGGCTATCCGGTCGAGATGCTGCAGCCGGGCCTCGATCTGGAGGCCGATCTGTCGATCGACTCGATCAAGCGCACCGAGATCGTCGGCGAGCTGGCGGCCGAATTGGGCGCGACGGGTTCGGTGGACGAGCTGGCAGGGCTGAAGACCATCGACGCGATCGTCGGCTGGTTCGGTTCTCTCGATGAAGGGAACCTTCATCCACCTCAGGTCGATGAAGGTTCCCCTCATCGAGCGTCAGCCGCCGGGCGGCTGGTGCGGTTGGTGCCGCAGGTCGTGCCGTGCGAGCCCGCCGAACCCGTCGACCTGGCCGGCAAGACCGTGCTGATCATCGACGACAACGGCATCGGGCTCGAGCTCGCCGACCTCATCGAGAAGCACGCCACCCGCCCGCGGATCCAGCCGGTGTTCCCGGACGACCTCACCGGCGTCGACGTCGTGGTCCGGCTCGGCGGACGGCTGCCAGAGGCGTTCAGCGAGGTCAAAGCCTGTGTCACCAACGGGGTCGCGCTGGTCGTGGTCACGACGGGCGGCGGCACGTTCGGCTTCGACCACGCCCCGGACGAGCTGCCCGCGGACATCGGCCTGCACGGCCTGATCCGCACGGCCGCCCTGGAGTACCCGGACCTCGTGGTGCGCGCGGTCGACGTCAACTCCAAGGAGAGCCACCGCGACATCGCCACCGCGTTGCTCGCGGAGATCGGCCCCGGACCGGCGGTCGTCGGCTACCACGCGGGCAGGCGCCAGGTCATCGAAGCCGTGCCGGCCGAACTCGGCAAAGCCTCCCTCAACCTGGACGCCGACAGCGTCGTGCTGCTGACCGGTGGCGCGCGAGGCATCACCGCGCTGGCCGCAACGGCGCTCGCGGAACGCACCGGCTGCCACCTCGAACTCCTCGGCCGCACCCCGATCGCGGCCGAGGACCACCGGCTGAGCCACGCCACGACCGAGCCGGAACTGGTCAAGGCGCTGTTCGAGCTGGGCGAGAAGGACAACGTCCCGGCCAAGGCGCGCAAGGTCCTCGCCGAACGCGAAGTCCGCCAGACCATGGAACGGTTGCGCGCCAAGGCTTCCTCAGTGCGCTACCACGAGTGCGATGTCACGGACGCTGACGCGGTCAGCAAGGTCCTCGACGACATCAAGGCCAGGTTCGGCCGCATCGACGGCGTCATCCACGGCGCCGGAGTGCTGGACGACAAGCTGATCGAGGCGAAGACCCAGGAGTCCTTCGATCGCGTCTGGGCCACGAAAGTCAACGGCGCCAAGGCGTTCAGCGACGGCTTCCTGGTGCTGTTCGGCAGTGTGAGCGGCGTGTTCGGCAACCGCGGCCAGGCCGACTACTCGGCCGCGAACGACGCCCTGGACCGGATGGCCAGGTTCTGGGGCACGCACCGCCGCGTCGTCGCCGTCGACTGGGGTCCCTGGGCTGGTGCGGGCATGGCCGCCGGGCTCGCCGACGAGTACGCGCGGCGCGGCATCCCGCTGATCGAGCCGCGGCAGGGTGTCGACGCGTTGCTCGACGAGATCGCCTCAGGCAAGGACGTGCAGGTGGTCTACCGATGGGAGGCATAGCGATCGTCGGGATCGGCGCCGTCTTCCCCGGTGCCCCCGATACCACGACGTTCTGGCGCAACATCGTCAGCGGCGTCGACGCCATCGGGCAGATCCCGGCAGGCCGCTGGGACCCGGCCACCTACTACGACCAGGGCAGCACCAGCGGCGACAGGTTCTACTGCCGCAGGGGCGGGTTCCTCGACGACCTGGCCGAGTTCGACCCGACCAGGTTCGGCATCATGCCGTCCACAGTGGACGGCGCGGAACCCGACCAGCTGCTCGCCCTCGCCACGGCCGCGGAAGCCATCGCGGACGCGGGCGGCGAGACGACTCTGCCGTCCAGGGACCGCATCGGAGTGATCGTCGGCCGCGGTGGCTACCTCACGCCCGGCTGCGCCCGCCTGGACCAGCGCGTGCGGCTCGCGGACGAGGTCATCTCGGTCGTCCGCGACCTGTTCCCGAACCTGGCCGGAGCCGAGCTCTCCACCGTCCGCCAAGCCATCCGCGACCGCCTCGGTCCGGAACAGCCGGAAGCGTCGATCGGCCTGGTGCCGAACCTCGCGGCCTCCCGGATCGCCAACCGGTTCGACCTCAAGGGCACGGCCTACACGGTCGACGCGGCCTGCGCGTCCGGCCTGGTCGCGGTGGAGCACGCTGTCCGCGAGCTCCAGGAGGGCCGCGCGGACGCCATGCTCGCCGGGGCCGTGCACGTCTGCCACCACCCGACGTTGTGGAGTGTGTTCACGCAGCTCAGGGCGTTGAGCCCGACCGAGCGCATCAAGCCGTTCGACGCAGGCGCGGACGGCACGCTGTTGTCCGAGGGCGTCGGCATGGTCGTGCTGAAGCGGCTCGAAGACGTGGGCGACGAACGCGTCTACGCGGTGATCCGGGGCATCGGCACGGCCAGCGACGGCCGCGCGACCAGCATGATGACGCCCAACCCCGACGGCCAGCTGCTTGCCGTGCAACGGGCCTGGGACAGCGCCGGTCTCGACCCGAAGCACGACGGGCTCGGCCTGATCGAGGCCCACGGCACCGCCACCCCTGCCGGCGATGCCGCGGAGCTCGCCACGATGATCAACGCATTCGGTGCCGAGGGCGACGAGATCGGCATCGGCACGGTGAAGTCGATGATCGGGCACGCCATGCCGGCCGCCGGAATGGCCGGGCTGATCAAGGCCGCGCTGGCCCTTCACCACAACACGCTGCCACCCACGCTCCACGTCGAGCAGCCGCACGCATCCCTTGCGGGAACGCGCTTCACCCCGGTCAAGGAAGCGCGCGAGTGGAGCGGGCCGCACCGCGCGGTCGTCAACGCGTTCGGCTTCGGCGGCATCAACGCCCACGCCGTGCTCGACGGCCACATGATTGCGAAGCCGCGCAAACCGGTCATGACCTTCGCCGCCGACACCGCCGAAGAGCTGTTGAAGGCGCTCGAGGAACGCCGCACCTCCAGTGCTGACAGGGCGTTCCGGCTCGCGATCGGCAACCCGGACGACCGCAAGCTCAAGCTCGCCGAACGCGTGATCGCCCAGGGCAAGGCGTGGCCCGGCAGGCACGACATCTGGTTCGCCCACCAGCCGCTGCTGACCAGCACCGATCAAGTGGTGTTCCTGTTCCCGGGCTTCGAGCGCGAGTTCAGCGGTGAGGTGGTCGACCACGCCGTCCAGCTGTTGCAGGACGGCCGTCGCGAGGCCCGTGAACTGATGGCGCTCGGCATCACGCCCGGCGCACTCGCCGGGCACAGCATGGGCGAGTGGACCGCGATGGTCGTCGGCGGCATCTACCCGACGATCGACGAGTTCGTCTCGGCCCTCGGCCCCGGCGCGGTCGCGGTGGTCGACATCGCTTACGCCGCACTGGGTTGCGACGTCACCACCGCCGAGAAGTACCTGGTGGAAGGCGTGACGGTCAGCCACGACAACTGCCCGCACCAGTCGGTGATCTGCGGGCCGATCGACCAGCTCGAACCGGTCCTGGAACGCCTGAAGTCCGGCGGTGTCATGGCACAGCTCATGCCGTTCCGCACCGGCTTCCACACCCCTGCTCTCGCGCCCTACCTCGGCCAGGCCAAGGAGATGCTCGACCAGCTACCGGTCCGCGCGTCGGACATCCCGGTGTGGTCGGCGAACTCCCTCGAACCCATGGCCGCGGAGGACGTCCGCGAACTGGTGCTGCGCCACCTGGTCGAGCCGGTGAAGTTCCGCCCCCTGCTGGAACGCCTCCACGGAGCGGGCTTCCGCGCGTTCGTCCAAATCGGACAGGGCAGCCTGCCGGGATTCGTCTCGGACACCCTCAACGACCGCCCGCACCTCGCCGTGAACGCCGACATCGCGCCGGAAGCGCTGTGGGCGTTCGGGCTCAAGCGCGGCACCGCTCACAAGGTCAAGCTGCGGCTCGGCACTCCGAAGATCAAGCTCGACGCGATCGGCGCCGAACCCGTGCTGGTGGCCGACGACAGTCCGATGTCTGCCGCGGTCAACAAGCTTCTGGCCCACACCAACGCCGTGGCGCGCGAGGTCGTCGGCGCGCTGAGGCCGAACGAGGCAGGGTTCACCCGCGAGTTCTCGCTCAGGACCATGCCGGAACTCGTGGACCACTCGGTGTTCCCGCAGGCACCGGGCTGGCCGGACCTCGCGGACGGCTTCCCGATCGTGCCCGCGACCGGCCTGCTGGAGGTGTTCGCCGACGCGGCTCGCAGGCTCACCGGCGGCACCGTGCACGGGTTCAGCGAGGTGAAGGCCAAGCGCTGGCTCACCGCGCTGCCCGCGACCACCGTGAAGATCACCGCCCGCGCCGAGGGCTCCGGACGCGTCGTGGTGAAGGTCGGCGACTACGCCGAGGGCGTCGTGCTGATGGCGCCGATCAAGGCCCAGCGAGCCGGCAAGGAGCTCGAAGGCGTCCGCGAGGCACCGGTCAGCGCCGATGAGCTGTACCGGGACAACTGGATGTTCCACGGACCGGCGTTCGCGGGCGTCACGAAGATCGACTGCTTGGCGGACAACGGGATCGCGGGCGTGCTGACGCCGTTGCCCGCGCCCGGAGCGTTGCTGGACAGCGCCGGCCAGCTGATCGGCCACTGGATGCAGGTCAGCCTCACCGTCGACCAGACGGTGCTGCCGACCGGGATCGAGCAGATCTCGTTCCACGGCCCGGTACCGACCGGTGACGTCCACTGCACGGCCTGGATCCGCTCGGTGACCGCCCAGGAGATGGTCGCCGACGCCGAACTGACCGTGAACGGCGAGCTGTGGTGCCGGATCACCGGCTGGACCACCCGCCGGTTCACCACGGACGACCGCATCTGGCAGGTCAAGCTGAAGCCGGGTACCGAAATGTTGTCCACCCAGGATGGTGAGTGGCTGCGCGTGACGGAGAACTGGTCGGACAGCGCGACCCGCGACCTGATCATGCGCCGCTACCTGAACTCCGCCGAACGACTGCACTACGGCGGCCTGGACGTGCCGGCGCAGCGGGACTGGCTGCTGCGCGTGATCGCGGTGAAGGACGCCGTGCGCGCGTGGCTGTGGGACCGCGGGGCCGGGCCCGTCTACCCGGCGGAACTGACCGTCGACGTCTCCGCTCGGGTGCGCGGAGCCTTTGCCGTGCCTCAGATCGAAGTTGTCTCAGAAAGTGGCGTCGCCGCCGCCCGTGTGCGAACGGAGAAGTGATGGACGAGGTGCTGGAGCAGGTCGCGAAGATGATCACCGAGGTGGTCGGGCCTGACTTCCTGCTGGGCGTGGAGATCACCCGCGACACCACGTTCAGCGACGACCTGGGCCTGGAGTCGATCGAGTTCGTCGCCCTGGCGGACAAGCTCAACGCCCACTACGGAGTCGACCTCGTGGCGTTCCTGGCGGACATGGACATCGACGAGATCATGGCGATGTCCGTCGGCCGTCTCGTCGACCACATCACGGCGCGTGTCTGACGTTCACGCCCGAGGGCTGCGATTTCACGTGCAGCGGCTCGGGCCGACCGATGCGCCGACCGTGGTTTTCGTGCACGGCCTGGTGATGGACAACCTGTCCAGCTTCTACTACACGCTCGCCGCACCGCTGGCCAAGGCCGGGTTCGGCACCGTGCTGTTCGACCTGCGCGGGCACGGGTTGTCCGAACGGCCGCCATCCGGTTACACGCCGGAGGAAAGCGCGCTCGACCTGATCGCCGTGCTGGACGAGATCGGCGTGACCGAGCCGGTTTACCTGCTGGGCAACAGTTACGGCGGAGTGGTCGCCATGCACGCGGCCGTTGCCGCCCCCGAGCGGGTCGGCGGCGTCGTGCTCGTCGAGTCGGCGTGCGGGGGAGTGGTCGGCGACGCGTGGTTCGAGGACATCACGAACACGCTGACCGTCGCCGCCCTGGGCCTGGAGTTCGACCGCACGCAGGACCAGTTGACGGCTTTGGGGCAACGCAAGATCGCGCGGCTTGCCGTGAACGCCAACGCGTTGCTCAACGGGACGACACTGATCGACGACCTCGGTTCCGGCGCGAAGCTGGACCTGACGCAGGTGCGGTGCCCGGTGCTCGGGGTGTTCGGCGCGGAGTCCGAACTGATCGGAGCGGCGGCGGAACTGCAGGAGCGGATCCCGTCCTGCCGGCTGCACATCGTGTCCGGGCTGGGCCACACCGTGTTGCGCGAGGCCACTGCCGAGCTGCTCGACGTGCTGATGGACTGGTTGCCGTCATGAGCCGGTTCCTGTTCGTGGTGCCGCCGCTGACCGGCCACATCAACCCGACCGCCTCGGTGGGCGGCGAGCTGCTGGCGCGCGGGCACGACGTGGCGTGGGTCGGGCATCCGCGGACCCTGAAGCCGTTGCTGCCGGACGACGCGGTGGTGTTCCCTGCGATCGACGACCTGCTGGAAGCCGACATCCGGGCGAAACGGGAGCGGTGGCTCGGACTGCGCGGGATGGCGGTGCTCAAGTTCTTCTGGGAAGAGTTCCTGATTCCGCTCGGGCACGCGATGGTTCCCGGCGTCTCGCAGGCTGTCACGGCGTTCGAGCCGGACATGATCATCGCGGACCAGCAGGCACTCGCCGGGCCGTTGGTGGCTCAGCACGCGTACCTGCCGTGGGCGACTTCGGCCAGCACGTCGGCTGAGCTGATCAATCCACTGAGGACGATGCCGAAGGTCGACGCCTGGGTGCGCGACCTGTTGCACGACTTCGCGGGTGGGGACATCAGGTTCTCGGACCGGCTGGTGCTGGTCTACAGCTCGAAAGCGCTGGTGGCGGGGGAGTTCGGCGAGCAGGTCGCGTTCGTGGGACCGGCGCTGGCTCATCGCGTGGAACGGGTGGACTTCCCGTGGGAGAGGCTCACCGGTCAACGGCGAGTTCTCGTGTCGTTGGGAACGTTGAACGGCCCTGCCGGTGAGCGTTTCCTCAGCCAGGCTCTGGAAGCCGTCGCCGCCCTCGACCTCCAGGTGGTCATGGTCGCCGACCCGCGCTCCGCCCCACCGAACGTCCTGATGCTCCCCTCGGTGCCCCAACTCGCGCTGATGCCGCACCTCGACGCGGTCGTCACGCACGGCGGGCACAACACGGTGTGCGAAGCGTTGGCGCACGGGTTACCGCTGGTCGTGGCCCCGATCCGGGACGACCAGCCGACCGTCGCCGCCCAGGTCGTGGCCGCGGGAGCAGGCGTTCGGCTGACGTACTCGCGGGCACGGGCCGCAGATATTCGCAGTGCACTGGAATCGGTGCTGGACGAGCCGGAGTACGCGGCCGCCGCCGAGCTGGTGCGGGAGTCGTTCTTGGCGGCAGGCGGCGCAGCGGCCGCAGCCGACCGACTGGAAAAGGTGGTGGCCGGGTGATCCTCACCGTGCTGGTGGTGCTCGTCGTCCTGTTGGACGTGCTGCGCCTGCGTTCCCGCGCGTCCAAGCTGCGAGTGCTCGCTCAGGGCGCGGGCGAGCACTCGCTTCTCACCGCCACCGGAGTCCATCCCGAGGGCTCGTGGACGACGGACGCGGATCTCGTGGATCTGGTGCCGCGCGATCTCCCGACGGTTGCGGCACTGGACTTGCTGGGTGCGTTCGACCCGGCCAAGTACCGCGATGACAAGTGGGCGCGCGGGATCAGCGCGTCCCAGGCGGTGCTGGTGCGGGAGCAGTTCGTCGAGGAGATCGACCCCGACGACCCG
>JAVXWK010001141.1:0-13653 GCA_032230575.1 Pseudonocardiales bacterium
TGACGTGGATGAATGCGCCCTTCATCACCCCCCGCGGGGATGGTCAGCACGGCCAGGTCAGGGCCACACCCCCCGCGAGATGTGGCCCTGACACCGGTTCCAGCACCGCCGCACGCACGAGGTTGAGCACCTCGTATCGGGGTCCGGAGCGGCGGATCAGGCCGCGCACGCTCAACGCGCGCGCGACACGTTCGCAGTACTCGTCGCCACGATCGGCCATGCGCACCAACGCGTCCCGCTCCTCGACGTCCAATGTGGACAACGAGAGCCGCAGCGAGTCGCGCAGGTGGGCCGACGTCGGGTCGAGCGGGTTCGTCCGCAGCCGCTCCAGCAGGTGCTGCGGCGAGTAGACCATGAACCACCCGGCGGCGAACTCCAGCGCCGACGGCAGCCCGTCGAGCTCCCGCACCAGGCCCATCAGCGCGGCGAGGTTCCCGTCCTCCTGGCGGAATCCCGGTCGCACGCGCCGCACGTTCGTCAAGAGCAGACGCACCGCCGCGTCGTCACTCAACGGCGCCAACGGGAAAACCTGTTCGCCGGGAATCCCGATCGGTGCGAGCGCGGTGACGACGACTCGCAGCCTCGGGTGCCGCATCAGCAACGCCGTGTCCGGGACGTGGTCGGTGACGAGGACCGTGTCCTGGTGGTCGTCGATCGCCGGCGTGCGCGTGGACGGCAGCCACGCCACCGACCAGCCGAGCCGGAAGTGCAGCTCCCCCGCAACCTCCAGCGCGAGCCGCGTCTTGCCCACCCCGCTCACCCCGGTGATCGTGACCAGCCGCCGTCCGTCGACGAACAGGCCGACCAGCGCGGCCGTCTCCGCCTCGCGGCCCACGATCGCCGACGACGGCGCGGGCGGCGGCACCGACACGGGCCCGGCCGGCCGTCCCCCGGCCTCCTGCAGGTTCGCGCGGCTGTCGTCGTCCAGCCGCAGCCCGTCCGCGAGCAACCGCACCGTCTCGGCGCGCGGCGACCTCGTCCGGCCGCACTCCAGGTCGCGGATGGCCCGCACGCTCACCATCGCGAAGTCGGCCAGCTGCTGCTGGGTGAGGCCGACGCGGATCCTGTGTGTGCGCAGCAGTTCGCCAAAATCCCTCACGCCCGCCCACCCCTCAAAACCCCAGCCACAAGCCCGCAGGACGGCGACAACACGATGCAGTGCGTGCGCAGCAGTTCGCCAAAGTCCCTCATGCCCGCCCCCGAACCGCCGAACGGCAAGACGACTCCCTCATGCCCGCACCTCTCTCTGGTCCCGAACCACAGATCGATCAAGCGGCCACGAGATACAGCGCGTGCACAGTTCTCCGAACTCCCTCATGCCCGTTCCCCTCTCCGAGCCTGAGTCTCGGGCCGGAGCGGTCTCGAAACATGGGGGGCGATCCCCCATATTCACGTTCGCGGTAAATCTGGGGGCCTGGCCCCTATGTGTTCCGTACGCGCGCGTGCGACGTTTTGCCGGTGACCTCCGCGGCTGAGACCACGACAGGCGAGAGCTGGACAGCGGCTTTCGCCCACGCGCTGCGCCCGCTGATCGACGCCGCCCGCCTGGAGGTCGCGCCGCCGTTCGACGCTGCCTTCGCCGAGCAGCTCGGCCGCCGCCTGGTCGCGATCGCGGCTCGCACGCTGGTGCTGGAGCTGCACAACGCGCGGGGCGCGCTGACCGGCGACACGGGTGCCGAGCGGTTCACGTCGTTCACCCGGAACCTGGACCTGGAGGCGTTGTTCGCCCGCTACCCGGTGCTGGCCCGATTGCTCGCGCAGGCCTGTGAGCAGGCTGTTTCCGCGCACCACGAGCTGTCGTCGCGCTTCACCCGCGACCGCGCTGAGATCGTGCGGGCGATCTTCGGCGGGGTCGATCCCGGCGCGCTCGTGTCCATCGAGACGGGTCAGGGAGATCCGCACCAGCAGGGCAGGACGGTCGCGCTGCTGACGTTCGAGTCCGGCGAGCGGCTGATCTACCGGCCACGTCCGGTCGGGCTGCACAGGCACTTCGTCGCCCAGCTGTCCTGGTTTTCCACGCGGACTGGAATTGCGTTCCGTTCACCGCGGCTGGTGGTGCGCGACGGGTACGGGTGGCTCGAGTTCGTGAGCTACGAGCCGTGCGCGGACGTCGCCGGGGTCGCCGAGTTCTACCGGCGGCTCGGCGCGTTGCTGGCGCTGCTCTACGCGATCGACGGCACGGACATGCACTACGAGAACCTCATCGCGTGCGGTGACCAGCCGGTGCTCGTGGACGTGGAGACGTTGTTCCACCCGACGCCCGCGCTGTCCGACGACCCGGCTGCTCTCGCTCTCGCGCGGTCTGTGCATAGGACCGCGCTGCTCCCCCACGTGCTGTTGGGTGACAACGGGGTCGCGGACGTGTCCGGGGTCGGTGGCGATCACGGCGTGCCGTCGCCGCTGGACGTCGTCGACTGGGCCGACGCCGGGACGGACCGGATGCGGCTCGTGCGGCGTCCTCGTGAGTCGTCAGGGGCCTTCAATCGGCCGCTGCTGGGCGGCGTGCCCGCCGAGCCCGCGGACTACCAGGACTCGTTGCTGGCCGGATTCCGCGCGGGCTACGACGCGATCGTGGCGCACCGGTCCGAGCTGCTGCGCTTGGTCCGTGCGTGCGCCGACGACGAGGTGCGGTTCGTACCGCGTGCGACGCGTCAGTACGCCGTGTTGTTGGACGAGTCCACGCATCCAAGCGTGCTCATCGACGCGATGGACCGAGACCTGGCGTTCGGCGTGCTGATCGTCGACGACCCGTTGCTCGACCGGCTGGCGCCCTTCGAGGTGACCGATCTGTGGCGTGGTGACGTGCCGCTGTTCACGTGCCGGCCGGGGTCGCGCGACCTGTGGACCACGTCCGGGCTCCGGCTGCCGGGGATGCTGCCGGAGCCCGGGCTGGAGGTCGTCGAACGCAAGATCGCGGCGATGAGCGAGGTGGACCGGCACGACCAGCAGTGGGTGATCGCGGCGGCGCTGGCCTCCCGTCCGCGTCCGGTGTCGCACAAGAGCGGTTCCTCGTTGCCCGGTCACGTCGCCGCGGTGGACCCGGATCCGGCGCGGCTCCTGGTGGCGGCGTGCGGGATCGCGGACCAGATCCTCGCGCACGCCGTGACGGGCCAGGACCGCGTGAACTGGCTGGGGCTGGAGCTGATCGACGACCGGCACTGGACCGTCCACCCGCTCGGCGCCGGTTTGTCCAACGGCTACACCGGTGTCGCGCTGTTCCTGGCGGAGCTGGGCGCTTTGACCGGTGCTGCCCGGTACGTCGACTTCGCCCGCGACGCCGTCCGCCCGCTGCCCGGACTGCTGGAGCTGTTCGGTTCCGAGGCAGAACTGGTCACGGCGGCGGGCGGCGGACTCCACGGCCTGGGCGGGATCTGTTACGCGCTGGCACGCCTGACGCCGTTGCTCGGCCTCGATCCCGGTCTGCTCTCGACCGCGGTGTCGTTGATGCCGCGGGAGGACACGTCGTTCAGCGTGGTGGACGGTGTCGCCGGGTCGCTCGCCGCGATGATCGCCGTCGGCACCCCGGAGTCCCTGGCGCTGGCCGACCACTACGCGTCGCTTCTACGTGGGGTGATTTGTTCCGCTAATGGATTCGCCCGTGGCCATGCGGGAATCGGATGGGCACTTCGGCGTTACGCGGCAACGGTTGAGAACGAGTCTTCTAGTGTGGCCGAGTCCTTCTCCGTGGCGGCAGACGCCTGCTTCGAAACAGACGCGATCGACCCGACCGACGCCGGCTGGTGCTCGGGAGTGTCCGGTGCGGCCCTGGCGCGCGCGGACGAGCGTCTGGCTTCGGTGCTGGTGTCCCGGGAACCGTTGCGGGACATGAGTCTCTGCCACGGAGAACTGGGCGTGATCGAAGCCCTGTCGGCCCACCACCCAGCTGCTGCGACCCGTCGCACGGCCCTGCTGCTGGGAGCACTGGACGAACACGGCGCCCGCTGCGCCACTCCGGGCGGCGTTCCGTCGCCGGGGCTGCTCACGGGCCTGGCCGGCATCGGTCACGGCCTGCTGCGCCAAGGGTTTCCCGTGCCGTCCGTGCTGTTGCTCGAACCGTGAGAACAACAGATGAGGAGAGCGTCTGATGAACGAGTCCCTGCACCGCCCGACCGCCCTGCCCGAGCCGGTCGAGAGCGTGATCGGGGAGATGGAGCTCGCCCCGAGGTCGATGGCGGGCGCACGAGCACGCGCGCTGGCCGGGTTGACGCTCGCGGTGAGCGCGTTCGCGTCCATCACACCCACGTTGTCGGACCCGACCGTCAGCGTGCAGTGAGAGTTCAGGCCGGATGAGGGGGCCGGGCGAGCTGCCCGGCCCTTTCTCGTTGATCGCGGAAAGATCCTTTCCTGATCACCGCGCACTGTCCCGGCGAATACGCCTGAGCAGCCGATACGAACGACGTCACCCTGCCGTTAAGGTCCTGCCATGCAGACCCGAGCCCCCCACGTGGTCGGCCGCGATCGAGAGGTCACGGCCCTCGCGGGGGCACTGCGGCGCACCCGGACCGGGCAGGGCGGAGCGATCTTCCTGACCGGTGAGGCCGGGATCGGCAAGTCCCGGCTGGCCCGGTACGCGGCGGGGCAGGCGTACGGCGAGGGCATCCGGGTGTTGAAGGGGCGCGGCACGACGATCGGGCCGATGGTGCCGTTCCGTCCCATTGCCGAGGCTTTGCTGGCGCTGTTCCGCGGCGAGCCACCGGACGACTCCGCGCTCGGGCCATACAAACCGGTGCTGGGCACGCTGATCCCGGAGTGGCACGACCACCAGTCCACGACGGAGTCCGTCGTGGTGCTGGCGGAGGCCGTGCTCAGACTGCTCGCGTCGGTCGCCAGGAAGACACCGTGCCTGCTCGTCCTCGAGGACCTGCACGACGCCGACGCCGAGACGCTCGCGGTCATCGAGTACCTGGCGGACAACCTGGAGGACCAGCCCGTCCTGCTGCTCGCCACGAGCCGCAACGAACCGGGCAACGCCCTGGAGCTGATCCACCGGATCGTGCAGCGAGGCGCGGCCACCGCGCTCGAGCTGCGCAGGCTGACCCAGGCGGAGGTCGAGCGGATGACCGCGGCCTGCCTGGAGAGCGAGCAGATCCCGCGAGAGCTGTCGGATCGCTTGTGGACGGACAGCGCCGGAAACCCGTTCGTCATCGAGGAACTGTTGCACGGCATGGTGAGCAGCGGCCTGCTCGTGGCGGGCGCCGAGGGCTGGCAGGTGCTGGGCGAGCTGAAGCTGCCGGTGCCGGCGGCGTTCGTGCGCAGTGTCGCCCACCGCACCGACCGCCTGGGGCCGCAGGGCCGCGAGGTCCTGTCGATCGCGGCCGTGCTGGGTCACCGGTTCCCGCTGTCCGTGGTGCAACGGGTGACCGGCACCGACGACCGCCATCTCCTCAGCCACCTGCACGCGGGGGTGGCCGCGCAGCTCGTGACGCCCGACGAGCCCGCTCCCGACTGGTACGCCTTCCGACATCCCCTGACCGCGGAGGCGTTGCTGGCGCAGCTGACCCCGAACGAACGCGCGGACCTGTCCCGGCGCACGGCCGACGCGATCGAGGACCTGCACCCCGGGCTGACCGGCGACTGGTGCCCGCTCGTCGCGAAGCTCAGGTTCGACGCCGGATCGCCCGCCCAGGCCGGGTCGTTGTTCGCCGAGGCGGGACGGAGAGCGCTTTCCTCGGGCGCGGCGGGGTCCGCGGTCACGTTGCTGGACCGCGCGCAACTGCTGCTCACCGACGAGGCGCGGGCCGAGGTGCTGGACACGCTGCTGCCGGCGCTCGCGGAGACCGGCGAGTTCGAGCGCGCCTTCGAGTTCGAGAAGGACGTGGCGGAGCTCAAGGACGGCCCGGGAAAGGCGAAGCTCCACACGCGACTCGCGCGGGTCGCCCACCAGGCCGGGCGGTTCCAGTTCGGGGTGGAGCAGGTGCGCGTCGCCCGCGCGCTGCTCGGACCGGACGCGCCCGACGAGCTGACGGCGCAGCTGGACGTCACCTCGGCCTATCTGTCGCTGATCAGCCCGAGTGCCGACCGGGTCGAGTCGGCGGCGAGCCTGGCGCGGCAGGCGGCGGAAGCGGCGGCACGGGCCGAGCTTCCCGCCGTCGCGTGCGAGGCGTGGCAGCTGCTCGGCGTGATCGCGCGCGAGCAGGATCTCGACGAGGCCAACAGGTGTTTCGACCGAGCGCTCGCACTCGCGGACGCCCACCAGATGCCGATCCAGCACATCTACGCGCTGGTCCGCCTGGCGGGCAACGACTGGCTCGCGGACGGCAGCACCACCACCCTGGACCGCGCGCACAGCGAAGCGTGCCGGACGGGCGCGATCACGGTGTCGTACAGCGTGAAGGCCATCCTGGCGCTGCAGCTCGTGCTGGCGGGCAGGTACGACGAGGCCGCCGTCCAGGTCGAGACCTGTCTGGAGGCGACCGGGCGGCTGCGGTTCCACTCGCTGACCCGCTATCTGTTGATGGTCAAGGCAACGCTCGCCGCGCATCGCGGCAACCGGCCCGAAACCGACCAGGCCGTCGCGATGTTCGAGGTGGTCGCGAAGAGCGGAGCGCAGGAAGTCCCGCTCTGCTACGGGCTTGCGCGCGCGTTCTGCGCCCTGCTCGAGGAGAACCACGTGCTGGCGATGCAGGAGCTCGACCTCGCCGAGGCCGAGGAGTCGCAGAGCCCCACCCCGTTCCACCTCTCCGGCTCGCACGGCCTGCGCGTGCTGCTCGCGGTGCTGGACGGCCGTTGCGGCTGGTCCGACTACGACGTGCTGGTGAAGTCGAGCGCCGCCGGCATGCGCTGGAACCGCCAGTTCGCCGGCCTCGCGCACGCCGTCCTCCTCGGTCGCGACGGCAAGAACGTCGAGGCACGCCGAGCGTTCGACAGCGCCCAGGAGGCCGCCGCCCTCTACCCGATGGCACGGCATCTCGGGCTGCGGCTGGTCGCGCAGGAAGCCGCGGGATGGGGCGACCCGGTGACGTGGCTGCGCTCTGCCGAGGAGTACTTCCACCAGGCGGGGATTCCGGCCGTGGCGTCGGCGTGCCGGGGGCTGCTCAGGCAGTCGGGCGCGTCGGTGCAGCAACGCCGCAGCGGCACGGACCAGGTGCCGAAACAGCTGCGCGGGCACGGCGTGACGGTCCGCGAGTTCGAGGTGTTCGTGCTGCTCGCCGACCGGATGGGCAACAAGGCGATCGGCACCCGCCTGCACATCTCGCCGCGCACGGTCGAGAAGCACGTCGCCTCGCTGATCGCGAAGACCGGTCAGCCTGACCGCGAGTCCCTCTCGGCGTACGCGGCGGCACTGAGCCGCTGACGCTCGCGCTTCAGCCGTGCCTCGTACTCGTGCCGCCTGCCGTTGGCCAAGTCGGTGCGGGCGGCGCGCTCCACGTCGCGGAACACGTCGTAGTAGGTGTCGTCGTACTGCTCGACGATCTCGAACGTCCACCGCCCCGGCAACACGTTCCGGCCGAGCAGCTCGCGTTGCACCCGGTCCGCGTGCTCGTGGTGGCCTGCCTGCCGCAGCAACGCGATCGCCTCGTCGAGCGTGAAGTCGGCCGAGCCGGTCAGCTGGTGGAACGAGTAGAGGTGGCCGCGGGCGCGTTCGGTGGTCTCGAGGGCCTGGCTGAGCTTGCCCAGTGCCTGAATCGTGACGTCGTCGTCCATGTCAGGCTGCATACCCGCTCATGCCCGAGAGCTACCGCCAGGACATCGGACACGGTCACCGCGTCCATGCCAGGCTGCATACCCCCTCATGCCCAGGAGCTACCGCCACGACATCGGACACGGTCACCGCGTCCATGCCAGGCTGCATACCCGCTCATGCCCAGGAGCTACCGCCACGACATCGGACACGGCCGGCTCGTCCACGCCAGGTCGAATACCCTCCACGGGTTTGCGCTCATCCCTGCCGGGTAGTCGATCACCGAAAGCGTCCATCTCAGAGCGAGGTGACCAACCCATGGCCGACGTCAGCACCCGCACGCGGGTCCAGCAGGCCGCACTCGCCGTCGCGGCGGTGTTCGCGCTGGTCGGCGTGCTCGGCTTCATTCCCGGCATCACCACGGGCTACGACTCGATGACCTTCGCGGGCCACGAGTCCGGCGCGATGCTCCTGGGCATCTTCATGGTGTCGATCCTGCACAACATCGTGCACCTGCTGTTCGGCGTCGCCGGCTTCCTGGCCGCGCGCACAGCCGCGGGCGCGCGAGCGTTCCTGATCGGCGGCGGCGCGGTCTACCTCGTGCTGTGGCTGTACGGGCTGGTGATCGACAAGATGAGCGACGCCAACTTCGTGCCGCTCAACAGCGCGGACGACTGGCTGCACTTCGTCCTCGGCCTCGGCATGATCGGACTGGGAGCAGCACTTGGCAGGCGTGCCGCACTGCGCTGACACCGTTGGCGTAGAAGAGGAATTCCTCCTCGTCGACACGGCGTCCGGCCGTACCTCCACACGAGCGGACGCCGTGCTGGCGCGTGTTCAGGACACGGATCTCACCAAGTTCCACGCCGAACTGGCGGCCACGCAGGTGGAAGCGGCGACAGGTCCGTGCACGTCCGTCTCCGAACTCGGCCAGGCACTCCACGAAGCCCGCGCCACGCTCGCGAAAGCGGCCGAGGAGATCGGCCTGGGGCTGGTTTCCCGCGGCACACCGGTGAAACCGTCGCGGCAGCCGATCGTGCGCCTCACCACTCCCCGTTTCCACCGCGTTCTCGACACCTACACCGGTGTCGTCGAGCACTACGAGGCCTGCGGGTGTCACGTCCACGTCGGTGTCCCGGACCGCGATACGGGCGTGCGCGTCCTGAACCACCTGCGACCGTGGCTGCCCACGCTTCTCGCGCTGTCAGCCAACTCTCCGGACAACGGGTACGCGAGCTGGCGAATGGTCGAGCAGTCGCGTTTCCCGGGCTCCGGAGTGCCACCGGTGTTCGGCAGCACCGCGGAGTACGACGCCCACGTGGCACGGATGGTCGCCTGCGGGACGCTCGTCGACCGCGCCCAGTCGTTCTGGCTGGCCCGGCTGTCGCCGAGGTGGCCGACGGTGGAGTTCCGGGTGGCGGACGCGGCGGCGACCGTGGAGGACGCCGTGCTGCAAGCCGCCCTGTCGCGCGCTCTCGTCCACACAGCGGTTCTGGACGACGAACCACGCCAGGCGCGGGACGACGTGTGCGCGGCGGCCGTCTGGGCGGCATCCCGGTACGGCCTGGACGGCGCCGCGGTCGACCCGTGGCGTGAACGCCGGGTACCCGCGACGGCGATGCTCGACAGGCTGCTGGAGCACGTCACGCCGGCGTTGACGGAACGTGGCGAGCTCGGCCTGGTGCATGACCTCGTCGACCAGCGGGTATGACACCGGGGTGAAGCTACCCTCACCCCGCGGACCACTGTCCGAAACGGTCATCGCCACCCTGAGCGGTGACCCGGACGGCCGCACGGTCCCGTTCGCCGCCGCCGACCCGTACGGCGAGGACCTCACCATCGCCCTGCACACGATGTACGAGCTGCACTACGGCGGCTTCGACGGCGTGCACCCGGCCTGGGAGTGGGACCCGGAACTGCTCAAGTTGCGCGCGCAGACCGAGATCGCGTTCCTCGCCACGTTGCGGTCCGATGTGGACGGTGGCGACGACCTCGACACCGCGCTCGACGCGTTGCTGGTCGAGCACGTCCCCGGCAGCGGCGTGTCGCACCACTTGCGGGACAACGGAACCTGGGACCAGATGCGCGAGTACTTCGCGCACCGCTCGGTGTACCACCACAAGGAAGCCGACCCGCACGCGTGGGTGATCCCCAGGCTTCGAGGCAAGGCGAAAGCGGCGCTGGTCGCGGTGGAGTTCGACGAGTTCGGCGGCGGCCGGGCCGACCGGATGCACTCCCGGCTGTACGCGGAACTGCTGCGGGGCGCCGGAATGTCACCGGACTACCTGCACTACCTGGACGACGTGCCCGCGCCGGCCATCGCGATCGTCAACATGATGTCGCTGTTCGGCCTGCACAGGTCGTTGCGCGGTGCTCTCGTGGGCCATTTCGCCGCCGCGGAGATCACCACGGCCCCGAGCGCCCAGCGCATGACCCAAGCCCTCGAACGCCTCGACGCCGACCCGAGGTGCGTCGAGTTCTTCACCGAGCACATCGAGGCCGACGCCGTGCACGAGCAGATCATGCGCCGGGACGTCATCGGCTCACTGCTGGAGCAGGAACCGGAGCTGCGGGCGGACGTCGTGTTCGGCGTCCAGGCCACCGAACTGCTCGAAGCACGCCTGGCCGCTCACCTGCTGTCGTCGTGGGAGTCCGGTGAGTCCTCGCTGCGCACCCGCCTGCGGTGGCTGGTGTCGCAGAACGGGTAGCGCTTGCTACGACGGCAGGCGCACACCGCGACCACGAACCGGTCGCTGGTGTGCGTCACGCCGTCCTCGGTGACGAGTTCGACGGGCCCTTCGACGAGCATCGGCCCGTTCGGCACCACCGTCACCCTGCGTTCATCCCTGTCGGGCACGTTCCGGCCGGTCACCACGAATCACCACCAGTTCCTCGTGCCGCTGACCGATCTCGATCAGCCCGTTCCGTTCCAGGAAAGCGATTCTGCCGTTCATGACAGGGCCGAACGGCACCGAACGGCGTTGTACGACCGACGCCTTCAACCCGTTGTCCCGCAACCGGCGCAACGTCGTGTCCACTCCGCACAGTGCCGAATGGACCATCAGCAGCACCCCGCCCGGCACCAGCAGGTCGAACATCCTGACGCACAACGGGTCCAGCAGCTGCCGGCCGTCCAGCCCCGCGTCCCACGCCCGTGCCGGCCCGCGGGCGCAGGGCCCGGCGGCCGGCACGTACGGCGGATTGGCGAGCACCAGGTCGAACCGCTCGTCCGCGATGACCTCCAGCGCGTTGCCGAGCCGCACCCGCAACGGCAACCGCCGCAGGGCCGCGTTGACCCGCGCGGTCCACACCGCGCGCCGGGAGACGTCGACCCCGGTCACTTCGGCGGCACCGGCCCGGATCGCCGCGATGGCCAGCGCTCCCGTGCCGGTGCCGATGTCGAGAACCCGCGCGCCCGCCGGAATCGCCGCCGCGCGCAGGGCCTCGACGAGAAGGTCCGTGTCGTCCTGAGGCGTGTACACGCCCGGAGCTCTGAGCAGCCTCACAAGCGGAGAATCCCCCACCGGAAGACCTTGAAACACCGCGTTTTCGTGTGGTGCGGGCGGGTACACGAGGATGTGCTGACCACTGCTTTCCGATTTCTCGCCCAGGTACGGCAGGCCCGCGCGTTCCATCCGCGTGGAATTCTGCTGAGGGGCGAGCTGACGGGCACCGCGCCGTTTCCCGCCTCCGCGACCGTCGCCGTGCGTCTGTCCAAAGGGGCCGGTACCGGGCCCGGATGGCCGGACGTGTTCGGCGTCGCGTTCCGGGTGCCCACCGAGTCGGGTGACTGGGACGTCCTGCTGTCCACCACCGGCACGGGCAGGCTCTCGCGGCTGCTGCCGACACCCGTCCGCGGCTGGCGCGGCGCCCGGCTCGGCACGCTCGCGCCCTACCGGTACCGCGGCGAGCTGATGTGGCTCATGGCCGTACCGGACGGCGCGCCGCCGACGCGGTTCACGGTCCACGCGTCGGGAACGGACGCCGACTGGCGCCAGATCGCCGACGTGACGCTGCACCCGGAGGACGGTGCGGCGGCGCCGATCGCGTTCGACCCCGTGCTCCACCGCCCACCGGGGATGGAGCTGGCGCCGCGCTGGCTCGCCGTGCTGCGCGAGCAGGCTTACGAGGGGAGCCGGCGCGGCCGCCGGGATTCGTGACCTGACGCCTGTCGTCACCGCGTGCGTGTCGTGACTTCAGGCTCTCCGACGATGTTCACTGCTTCAGCTTGTCGTACACCAGGTTCAGCGCGTCGGACGCCGCGACGGCCGTGAGCGCCGTCGACACCAGCCGGGTGAGCCGTGGTGCGAACACCAGGCCCGCGGTGAGTCCGCTCGCGATCCACACGCCGGCACAGAACGGGCACGTGAGCAGCTCACCGATCGCGTGCCGCGCCGGGTGGTCCGACCGCGCGGACTCCTTGAGCTCCGCGTGCCCCGCGGGTTCCTCGTAGCGGGTGAACGGCGCCCGCAGCGGGCTCGTCACCGCCTCCTTCGTGAGCAACCGGCTCGCCTTGTGCGTCGCCACGCCGACGAGCGCGGTGTCTCCGAGCGTGAACCGCTCAGGCAGCCGGACGCCGGTGAGACGCCCTGCCATCGAGACCGCGCCCACGAGAGCCGCGTAGCTGCCGATGGCGAGGAGATAGCCGGGAAGTGGCCTGTCCTCGCCGTACGCCTGCCAGATCCGCCTCACGCGTCCGAATCCTTCGCTGAACCGGGTTCCGTCATCGTCCGCATCATCTTCGCCTTCACCGGGTCCGGCGCGACCTTGCCGGCGATCGCCTGGACCTTGTTCCTCAGCGAGCCCGCGACCACGTGGTCGTCGCCCTTCATCAACGCGTCGAAGCCCTGCCTGGCCACCCGCGCCGGGTCATCCTTGTCGCCGGTCGCGACCTTGGTGTCCTGCATGCCCGCGCGGTCGAAGAACTCGGTGTCGGTCGGCCCCGGCATCAGCGTCGTCACGGAAACGCCGGTGTCGCGCAGCTCTTCCCGCAGGCCCTGCGCGAACGACGCCAGGAACGCCTTCGAGGCCGCGTAGACCGAGTGGAACGGGCCCGGCGCGGTCGCCGCGATCGACGACGTGAACAGCACCTTGCCCTCCTTGCGATCCACCATGTCGCTGATCAGCCGGTGCGCGAGGTGAACCGAGGATCGGACGTTCAGGTCCACGATCTCGAGGTTGTCGGAGAGCGACGTGTCCCGCACGAAGTCACCGCCGACGCCGACGCCCGCGTTCACCGCCAGCACGTCCACCGGCCGTCCCAACGCGCGCACACGGGATACCAGCGACTCCACGCCCTCGTAGCCGCGCAGGTCCACGCGCACCGGTTCCACGTGCACACCACCGCCGCGCGGTTCCAGCTGTGCGGCCGTCTCGCCGATCCTCTCGTCCTCCGCCGCGACGACGACGTCGAAGCCGTTGTCCACGAGCACTTTCGCGAGTTCGTACCCTATTCCGCTCGAAGCACCGGTCACCACGGCAAGCGCATTCACAGGTCTTCTCCTTCCGGTCGGCACCCGGATACCCGTGGGCCACCAGGTCGATGCGACATCGGCCGAAAGTCCGATGCAACCTCCCGGACGTGTGCGGTGTCCTTATCGGTAGGTTGGTCGAAACGACATGGGGGACATTCGTGCGCAAAATTCTTCTCGCGCCGCTGTGCGCGCTGATCACGGTTGCCGTGGGGGCGTGCAGTCCGTCAGGTCCGGATCAGACCAATCCGGAGCTGGCCCCGCGCGGCACGACGATGACCAAGGTCAAGCCCGAGAAGAAGGACCTGACGACCAAGCTGAGCCTGTCGGGCAAGGTCGAGATGAGCCCGACGTTCGGCCTCGTCGCACCGGTCGAGGGGCAGGTGCGGTACTTCGACCTGCAGGCGCCCAACGGCACGCCGACGAAGCCCATCAGGGTCGCGACGGTGTGGAAGGACGGGGCGCCGAACTACGTCGAGATCCCGGCCGGTGCCACGTTCGGCGGCAGGCTGGTGGACGACAAGGCGACCGTGACGGCGGGCATGCCGATCGCGTCGGCCA
>JAVXWK010000003.1:0-4173 GCA_032230575.1 Pseudonocardiales bacterium
AACCGGGTGACCGGGCGCTGATCTTCCTGGGCAACAGCGTCGACATCATCGAGAGCTATCTCGGGGTCACGCGCGCGAACGCGGTCGCGGTGCCGTTCAACCCGCACTCCGCCGACGCCGAGCTCGCCTACGTGCTGGACGACAGCGGCGCCCGCGTCGTGATCACCGACTTCGCGCACCTCGACCAGGTCCGCACACTGCTGCCCGGCCGCCCCTATCTGAAGGTGGTCGTCAGCGGCGACGAACCGCTCCCGCGTGGCGGTTCCGTTGTCTCGTACCAGGATCTGATGTCGCGCGACCCGTCCGTGCCCGCGCGCGACGACCAGAGCCTCGACGACGTGGCGTTCATGCTCTACACCTCGGGCACCACCGGGAAGCCGAAGGGCGTGCTGTCGTCACAGCGCGCGTGCCTGTGGTCGGTCGCGGCCTGCTATGCCCCGGTGATCGGCCTCAACCACGACGACAAGGTGTTGTGGCCCCTGCCGTTGCACCACTCCCTCGCGCACGTGCTGTGCGTTGTCGGCGTTACGGCGGTCGGTGCCACCGCTCGCATCCTCGACGGGTTCGCGGCCGACGAGGTGCTGACCGCGCTGGAAGGCGACGACTACACGTTCATGTGCGGTGTTCCCGCCATGTACCACCATCTTCTGGAAGTCGCGCGCACGCGTGAGGTGCCGTCGAGCGCGCTGACCCGCTGCCTCACCGCGGGTTCGGCGTGCCCGCCCGCGTTGCGCGTCGAGTTCGAGGCGCTGTTCGGGGTCGCGCTGCTCG
Source organism: Pseudonocardiales bacterium (assembly GCA_032230575.1). GTDB lineage: Bacteria > Actinomycetota > Actinomycetes > Mycobacteriales > Pseudonocardiaceae > Lentzea. The sequence continues at coordinate 772 of JAVXWK010000003.1, forward strand.
ACGGCTACGGCAGCACCGAGACGTGCGGCCTGATCGCGGTGAACTGGGCGCACGGCACCAGGGTTCCCGGTTCGTGCGGCCTTCCGGTACCGGGACTGGCGGTGCGCCTCGTCGACCCGGACACCGGCGTCGACGTCGACGCGGAGGCCGAGGGCGAGGTGTGGGTGCGCGGTCCGAGCCTCATGACCGGCTACCACAACCAGCCGGAGGCGACCGCGCAGGCGATGCCCCATGGCTGGTACCGCACCGGTGACCTGGCGCGGCGCGACCTCTACGGCTACGTGACGATCACCGGACGCGTCAAGGAACTGATCATCCGCGGCGGCGAGAACATCCACCCCGGCGAGGTGGAGGAGGTGCTGCTGCGCGTGCCGGGTGTCGCGGACGCCGCGGTGGTCGGCAAGCCGCACGACATCCTCGGCGAGGTGCCGATCGCGTTCGTCGTGCCCGGCAAGCAGGGCCTCGATCCGGTGCGCCTGTACGACGCGTGCCGCGAGCAGCTGTCGAACTTCAAGGTTCCCGAAGAGCTGTACGAGATCGACCACATCCCGCGCACGACCTCGGGCAAGATCACCCGGCACGTGCTGCTGGACCGCCCGGCCCGGCTTCGGGCCGCGAGCGGCGGGCAGCACGAGTCGTTGCTGCGCATGGACTGGGCGCCGATGCCGTCCGTGCGCACGACATCGCTCGAGCTGGCGAAGCGCTGGGCCGTCGTCGGTCCGGACATGTTCGGCCTGACTGCATCTCTTGTGTCGGCTGGTGTGCACGTTGCCACCTACCCCGATGCCGCTTCCCTGCACGTGTCCGTTGTGGACGGTGAGCCCGCACCGGACGTAGCGGTGCTGTGCTGTCCGGACGACATGGACACCGGCGGCAAGCTCACCACGGCTGCCCAGGAAGCATTGCGCAGGGTCGGCGGCGTGCTGCGAACCTGGGTGAACGACGACTGGTTCGCGCACTCCCGTCTGGTCGTGCTGACTCGCGGTGCGGTCGCTGCTGGTGTCGAGGACGTGCGGGATCTCGTGCACGCGCCGGTGTGGGGTTTGCTGCGGTCGTTGCAGGTCGAGTTCCCGAACCGGTTCACGCTGATCGACATCGACGATCTGCCGCCCTCCGCCGGGGTTCTGCCGTTGGCCGTCGCCGCCGACGAACCGCAGCTGGCGATCCGGTCCGGCATCGCGTTGACGCCACGGCTGAAGCGTGTGTCGGCGTCGGTCGACAGCGACGAGGTGCTGCGGATCGACCCCAAGCGCACGGTGGTCGTGACGGGTGCGGGCGGCACGATGGGTGCCGCGCTGACCAGGCATCTCGTTGCGGCTTATGGCGCACGGCATCTGTTGCTGATCAACCCGCGCGGCCGGGCCGACGAGGCGACCGCGCAACTGGAGTCGGAGCTGTCCGAACTGGGCGCACGAGTCGCCGTGGCGGCTTGTGATGTGGCGGATCGGGGAGCGCTGGCCGACGTGCTGGGCAAGCTGAAACGGCCGATCACCGCCGTGATCCACAGCGAGGGCGAGCATCCGGCGAAACCGGCCGCGCCGCGCACCGACGTGTTCCGGTCCGTTGTGGACGGTGCGGTGAACCTGCATCAGCTCACGAAGAGCAGTGACGTCACCGCGTTCGTCATGCTCTGCACGGTCGCGGGCGCTCTGGGCCTGGTCGGGTCGGGGGAGCAGGCGGCGGCGAACTCGTTCCTGGACGCGCTGGCTCGATATCGCCGCAAGCGCGAGCTGTCCGCGACGTTCCTCGCCGTGGGCTCCACTGACGCACCGACGACGGCGTCGCGCGTGGGTGAGTTGTCGACGCACGAGTTCGCGGCGATGTTCGACGTCGCGACGTCGGCGGGGCTGGCGCAGGCCGTGATCATGCGGATCAACAGCGCTGCGTTACGTGAGCAGACGTCGTCGACGGAGGTGCCCGCGTTGCTGCGCGGGCTGATCGACGTGTCCGCGCGGCTCGCGACGCCGGACGAGCGCGACCTGTCGGCGTTGCGGCAACGGCTGGTGGCGATGTCGCCGGAGGAGCAGGACATCTTCCTGCTCAACCTGGTGCGCACCGAGGTCGCGGGCGTGCTCGGGCTGACCGGGACCGAACGGGCGGAGTCGAAGAAGACGTTCCGCGAGCTGGGTCTGACCTCGGTGACCGCGGTCGACCTGCGGAACCGGCTGACCGCTGCGACCGGTCTGCACCTGTCCGCTCCCGTCGCGTTCGACTATCCGACCCCTGTGGTTTTGGCGCGACACCTGCGAGCCGAACTGCTGGGTGAGCGTGCGGCCGTTGTTTCCGAGGCCGTGCGGGCACAGCCGGACGAGCCGATCGCGATCGTCGGCATGGCCTGCCGTTATCCCGGTGGGGTCGCCTCGCCGGAGGACCTGTGGCGGCTGGTGATGTCGGGTGCGGACGTCGTGTCGTCCTTCCCGACGGATCGCAACTGGGACCTGGAGAAGCTGTTCGACGGCGCCTCGCACACGCGCTCGGGCGGCTTCCTGCACGACGCGGCCGACTTCGACGCGGAGTTCTTCGGGATCTCGCCGCGGGAGGCTCTCGCGATGGACCCGCAGCAGCGGTTGCTGCTGGAGGTGTCCTGGGAGGCACTGGAACGTTCGGGCATCGACCCGGCGTCGTTGCGCGGCACCAACGGCGGTGTGTTCGCGGGTGTGATGTACCACGACTACGGTGCTGGGCTGCTGGACGCGCCCGCCGGCACCGAGGGGTATTGGACGACCGGCACGGCGGGGAGCGTGGTGTCCGGTCGCGTCGCTTACACGCTCGGCCTGCAGGGCCCGGCTGTCACCGTTGACACGGCTTGTTCCTCTTCTTTGGTCGCTCTGCACTGGGCCGCGCAGTCGTTGCGGTCGGGCGAGTCGTCGATCGCGTTGGCCGGTGGTGTGACGATCATGTCGACGCCGCAGACGTTCGTGGAGTTCTCACGTCAGGGCGGCTTGTCCGCTGATGGCCGCTGCAAGGCTTTCTCCGATTCCGCTGACGGCACCGGCTGGTCCGAAGGCGCTGGCCTGGTGGTTCTGGAGCGGTTGTCGGACGCTCGCCGCAATGGGCACACGGTGCTGGCTGTGCTGCGGGGGTCGGCGATCAACCAGGACGGCGCGTCGAACGGCTTGACCGCGCCGAACGGTCCGTCGCAGCAGCGGGTGATCAGGCAAGCGCTTGCGTCCGCTGGATTGTCCACTTCGGACGTTGACGCGGTGGAGGCGCACGGCACCGGCACGACCTTGGGCGACCCGATCGAAGCACAGGCGCTTTTGGCCACCTACGGTCAGGACCGGTCTGTGCCGCTGTGGCTGGGCTCGGTGAAGTCGAACCTCGGGCACACGCAGGCCGCCGCGGGTGTCGCGGGCGTGATCAAGATGGTGATGGCGTTGCGGCACGGTGTTCTGCCGCGCA
>JAVXWK010000087.1:0-3667 GCA_032230575.1 Pseudonocardiales bacterium
TGCTGCTGGCACTGGCTCACGGCGTCACCATGGCGATCCTGTCCAGGATTCGGGATCGCCAGATGCAGCAGCAGCTCGCGGACCAGATGGCCGAGGAACACCGGATCTACGAAGAGCGTCACGCGCACGTGGGCGAACCGCGACCCGCGCCCAAGATCGAGTCGCCTTACTCAGCCCCGTAACGGGCACGCACGGCGTTCAGCGCCTCCCCCTCGCTGGCGCCGAGCGACCGAGCTACGGCGACGAACTCCGCCGCGGCGGCGGAGAGCGGGTCCGGTGCATGCGAAGGCAGGGCAGCCACCACGGTGCCCTGCCTTCGTCCTGTCGTGAGGACGCCTTCGATCTCCAGCTCGCGATAGGCCCGCGCGACGGTTCCCGCGGCGAGTCCGAGGTCGGCGGCGAGCTGGCGGATGGTCGGTAAACGCGACCCGACCGGCAGCACCCCGCCGCTGATCAACCGCACCAGCTGGTCACGAACCTGGCGCCAGGGCGCGACTCCGTTCTCGAGGTCTACGACGATTCTGGGTGCAGTCACCAGAAGATCTTCTTGGACACGTAGTTCGTGTTGGCCATCGCTACCCACGCGAGGACGCAGAAGAAACCGAAGCCACCGCCGACCAGCGCACCGACCACGGCCGCACCGAGACCGGCCGACACGTGCACGCTGCGAGTGCGCAGTGCCCGGTCGACCTCCTCGTCACCGTCGGCAGGCCGGGCAACGGCGGCCCAGGTGACCAGGGCCACCGCGGCGACGGACACGACGAGCGCGGGCAGCTGCCCGATCCGCAGGCCGACGACCAGCACGACGACCCCGATCGACACGATCGCCGCGTACGAGATCAGCACGTACTGGGACGCGATGTCGAACAGGCCGCGCGGTGTGAGCGTCGCCACCCTCTGTGACCCTTCGCGATGCAGCTGCGTCGCGATCAGCTCGGCGAGCAGCGTGCCGCCGAGCACGATCGCCGCGAACGACCCGACGCCACGACCGCTGCCGAGGGGCACGAACGTGAGCCCCACGAAGATCCACGGGTAGAGGAACCGCCGCCGCTTCAGGTAGCGAATCGCGTCCTCGATCTGCGCGGATGTCGGATCCTTCACTCGCCAGCTCTTCAGCAGCCGCTTGCCGGTCGACCGGGTCGGCCAGAGCGCCAGCAGCAGGAAAATCCCCACGCCCGCAGCCCACAGAGCGTCGTACAGCATGCGTGCCCCCTTGACCTTTGTATCAACCCCTCGACACAATAACTCACACTGAAGTCGTACGCAGCGTCATTCCGTGGCGCGACGCGCAAAAGTTCGATCCGCACCTAACCTTGTCCGGTGCGGAGGTTCAGCCTGTGGATGAAGGCTCACCCGGCGTTCGGGGACTCCCTGATCGCCGGCCTGTTGTTGATCTTCGACATGGGGTTCGCGTTCACCGCGATCGACCGAGGGGTGTCGTTCTCCGCGTTCCTGGGCGTCACGCTGCTGATGCTCGGACCGCTGCCGTTCCGGCGCTACCACCCGCTCGGCACCAGCTACCTGATCCTCGCGGGCGCGTTCCTGCAGCTCTTCACCCACGGCGGTGAGCAGAACGGCATACCGGTCCGGATGTCGGACTTCGCGCTGGCCATCGCCCTGTACACGCTCGTCGCGTACATAGGCCGCAAGTCGGCGTTGATCTACTCGGGCTGGCTGCTCGCGGGCACGCTGCTCTGGGCGATCTTCCAGATCGGCGAGATCCAGGCCGTGTTCCTCGTGTTCATGGTCTTCGTGATCTTCGGCTTCAGCTGGGCGATGGGCGAGTTCATCGGGGCTCGCCGCGCGTACCAGAGCGAGATGGAGCAACGGCTCAAGCTGCTCGAGACCGGCCTCGACCAGCAGGCCAAGATCGCGGTCGGCGAGGAACGGTCCCGCATCGCCCGTGAGCTGCACGACGTGGTGGCGCACGCGGTGAGCGTCATGATCGTCCACGCGGACGGCGCGGCGTACACGATCAGGTCACAGCCCGAGGTCGCGGAGAACGCGGTCCGCACGATCGCGGACACCGGCCGCCAGGCGCTGACCGAGATGCGACGCCTGCTGGGCGTGCTGCGCAGCGAGGACGCCGAGACGCAGTGGGCCCCCCAGCCCGACGCGCGCGGCGTGGTCGAGCTCGCCGAGAACACCCGCGCGGCCGGCGTCCCGGTCCGGCTGGAGATCACCGGCGACGTGGACGACCTGCCCGTCGGCGTGGGCCTGAGCGTCTACCGGATCGTGCAGGAAGCGCTGACCAACACCATCAAACACGCCGGATCGGGCACGACCGCCGTGGTGCGCCTCGCCCGTTCGCCGGAGGAGCTCAGGCTCGAAGTGATCGACAACGGCTTCGGCACGCCGCACGACGTGGTCAAGGTGTCCGGCGGCAACGGACTGATCGGCATGAGGGAAAGGGCTGCGGTGCTGGGTGGCGAGTTCGAGGCAGGCCCCAACCCCGGCGGGGGATGGCGCGTGCGCGCGAGCTTCCCGATAGCCGCATAGGGTGATCGAGTGATTCGGGTGCTGCTGGTCGACGATCAGGAACTCATGCGCATGGGCTTCCGCATGGTGCTGGGGGCACAGGAGGACATCGACGTCGTCGGCGAGGCCGCGGACGGTCTCGACGCGGTGCAGATGGCTGACAAGCTGCGCCCCGACGTCGTGCTGATGGACGTCCGCATGCCGGTGCTGGACGGGGTGGAGGCGACCAAGCGGATCGCTGCGGCCGACACCGCCAAGGTGCTGGTCATGACCACGTTCGACATGGACGAGTACGCGTTGTCCGCGCTGCGCAACGGCGCCAGCGGATTCCTGCTGAAGGACACGCCGCCGGCCGACCTGGTGTCGGCGCTGCGTGCGGTGGCCTCGGGTGACGCGGTGGTCTCGCCGTCGGTCACCAAGCGGCTGCTGGGCCGGTTCCTCGGCGACGGCGGCGGTGAGCTGCGCGACGCCACCGTGCTGGACGTGCTGACCGAACGCGAGCGCGAGGTGCTCGTGCTCATCGCGAAGGGCCTGTCCAACACCGAGATCGCCCGCAAGCTCTTCCTGTCGGAGGCGACGGTGAAGACGCACGTCGGACGGATCCTCGCGAAGCTGGAGCTGCGAGACCGGGTGCAGGCAGTGGTTCTGGCCTACGAGACCGGTCTCGTCCGCCCCGGCGATGCCTAGCGGTAGTCCTCGGGGTCTGCTTCCACTGTTCTGCCGGCGATTCGCGGCTTCACCACGTCGTCCCACCAGCGGCCCAAGTCCAGCTGTGTGCCGTCGAGGTCGGTGAAGCCGTACTCGCGCTTGAGCTTCCACGACGACATGCACTGCCCGGCGAACCTGTGGCGGTCCTTGTCCGCGGCGAGATGTGCGATACCGCGGCCGAGGTAGTGGGGCGTCTCGGAGATCGCGTAGTCGGGAACCTTCGCGACCGCGTCACGCCAGGTTTCCTCGGTGACCCCGAACGTCTCCAGCATCTGCTCGGACCGCAGGAACCCCGGCGTGGCCGCCACGGCCGTCACGTTCGGGTAGTCCTTGAGGTCCTTCGCGAGCACCTCACCGAACCGCCGCACGGTGTTCTTCACCGCGTCGTAGCTGAGGTTCACGAAGTACGCCTCGCCGTCCTCGCCGTCGGTCACCTCGACCACGAGCCCGTCGTCGGACCGGATCACCAGCGGCATCAGCT
>JAVXWK010000385.1:0-2603 GCA_032230575.1 Pseudonocardiales bacterium
CGGGCTTGTGGAGTCCAACGCCCGTGAGCACGATCCTAGCTGCCCGCTGCGGGAGCCTCGGTCGTGAGCGCCCCGCACGACGACCCGCGCGTGGCGGAACTGACCGAGGCGCTGCGTGGGGTGTCGAACGCCTACGGCTGTTTTGCGGGATGCACCGGTGCGCTCCTGGGCGCCCCGGCCGATGGCTCGGGCCACACACCTACATGCCGTGCCGCCCGTGCTGCTCTGGCGAAGTACGGGGCTGCTGTGAACGCGGCGCTGGACGCACGGTAAACTCGGCACGAGACACCCGAATGAGCGAATATCGCGCCGAGGTGCTGGCGGACAGCGCCTACGAGCACCCGGTGACCGGCGAGCTTCTGCGCGTGACCACCATGCTGGCCACGTTCCCGCGCTTCATCCTGGCCGAGTGGAACACGCACCGAATGCTGAGCCGCAACAGCAACAGCAGCCGGGCGATCCCGCCGGAGCGCCAGATCGCGGCCGTGCGCGAGTCGCCGTTCGTGCCCGCGACCTTCAACCGGCGTGTGAAGGGCATGGGCGTCGGGGAGGAACTGCCGGACCGAGACGCCGAGCGGGCGCGACGTGCGTGGTTGCGGGCGGCCACTACCGCGTGCATCGAGGCCGAGTACCTGCTGGACATGGACGTCGACAAGAGCCGCATCAATCGCCTGCTGGAGCCATTCCTGTGGCACACCGCGATCTTCACGGCAACCGACTGGGACAACGTGTGGGCGCTGCGCGACGCGCCCACGGCGCAGCCCGAGTTCCAGACCATCGCGAGCCTGATGCGCGAGACGATGGGCGCGTCGAGTCCGGTGTTGCTGGCGCCGGGTCAGTGGCACCTGCCGGGCCTGACCCACAACGAGTGGGCCGAGACTCGACGCCCGGAGACGACGCAGATCGAGGAATACAAGCAGGTAAGCGCCGGTCGCCTGGCCAAGTGGACGAGCTACGGGCGCGAGTACGAGTACGAGGGTGCGTTGTTCGCGCAGACGCGGTGTGGGGCCTTGATTAGCAGCTTCCACCTGAGCCCGCTGGAGCACCAGTGCCGCCCATTCACGGACGACGAGTGGGCGTTGGTGTACTCGATGCAAAGGCAGCTGGCAACGGCGCGAGCGATATGGGCGCAACCGCCGCAGTGGATGCTGCGTCAGCTGGAGTACGCCGGGAACCTGCGCGGCTTCGTGCAGTTCCGCAAAGAGATCGCGAACGAGCACGACGCGAGTCGATCGGACCTGCTGGTATGAGCGAGATCCCGGATCCGGCGATCAAGGCCGCGTTTGAGCGCTACATGAAGACGCCAGACGAGGACGACGACGGCATCACCTATTCGACGGTGCGGCTGATGCTGCGCGACGCCCTGCCTCACCTGGCTGTGATCGAGGTCGAGGCACCGGGACCCGACGTTCCGATCCGGCGCCGCGCGGAGCGCGCGATCGTGCGCGGACTCAAGTACATCGGCGGGTTCGGTGGCCAGGTGCAGGTCGGGCGCGAGGACGGCAGCTTCACGCTGATCGCGTTCGACGACACTGCCAACACCGACCCCAAGTGCGAGGTCACGGTTTACACGCGCGAGGGCCATCACCGACCGGTCTGCCTAGATGACGTGCTGGCCCGGCTGCGAGAGCACGAGGGCGAGTTCCGTCACGCGGAGCACGTGGTCAACTACCTGGAGAAAGAGCGACGGGAGGGACGGCTGTGATCAGCATGGGTCAGAAGCTCTACGAGATGTACGCTGAAGCGATGGCTGACGAGAGTGTCGGCATCGATCCATGGGACGATCTGACGAACCAGGACCGCGCAGCCTGGGAGCAGCTGGCCGCGAACCTGGAGGCCGAGGGATGGGGCCGATGACCAATATCCGGTTCAGCCAACGCGCACAGCAGCTGTGGGACTCGGCCGGTGTCGGGCTGCGCCCGGACCAGATCGTCGACTACAACGCGCTGCTGGAGCAGGTGCGCGCGGCCAACATGGTGATCGACTACACCGACCGGGTGATCAAGCCCACGAGCCCCATCGTCGGGCCGGAACGCAGCGCGACGCTGGATGAGATCGAGGGAGCCTTCGTCGTATGACCGGCGCCCGTCTCGGGGCCGTGCGGCGGGTGGGGCTCCGTCGCTACTGGCGACACTGGCGGCTCGTCGCCTGGTGGTTCACCTACGTCTGGCCGGACAAGTGCGTGTCGTGCGGGCGGCGCTGGCGCGGACACCGGAAGGAGTGCTACTTCGCATGACTACGGGCACGTCCGGAGCCGAAGTCGGGTACCTGCCAGCGCTGACGGTCGCGGAAGTCGCGTGTGTAGTCCCGTGCCCGCTGTGCGGCGAGGTCGCCGGTGTGGAGTGCGCGCACGTGCTTTCGCGATGTCGCGCGACGCTGCGACTGCAGGCTGAGATACAGGCGGAGGGACGGCAATGACCGCCAAATACGTGCCGAGCGCCGACAGTGGCGTCCTGATCACGGTCACGCAGCCCGACGACCCGGCCTTCTTCCTGCTGCACCACGGGCCGACGTCGACGCCACGCGTCTATCGGCGCGGCTGCTTCATCTGCGAAGACCCGGAGTTCGCGCAGATGGGCCTGCCGCTGTGCCGTCCGTGCCCG
>JAVXWK010000180.1:0-9948 GCA_032230575.1 Pseudonocardiales bacterium
GAGCCGCCGGACGGCCAGCTCGCGAACTCTCCCGTCGCGCAGCGGCTGAAGTCGTCGGTGCTGAAGGTCCGCGGCCGGGCACCCTCGTGCTCGCGCGCCCTGGAAGGCACCGGGTTCGTGATCGCGCCGGAACGCGTCATGACCAACGCGCACGTCGTCGCCGGCACCAACGAGGTGACGGTCGAGGTCGGCCGCGGTCAGTTCGACGCGACAGTCGTCTCCTACGACCCGCGCACGGACATCGCCGTGCTCGCGGTGCCGGACCTGGAGGCCACGCCGCTGCAGTTCCGGTCGGACGAGGTGCAGCCGGGCGAGGGCGGCATCGTGCTCGGCTATCCGCTGGACGGCCCGTACAAGGCTTCCCCTGCCCGCATCCGCGAGCGGATCCCGCTGCTGCGCGGCCCGGACATCTACGACGCGCAGACCGTCACGCGTGACGTCTACACGGTTCGTGCCGAGGTCCGGTCCGGCAACTCCGGTGGCCCGCTGGTCGACACGCAGGGCCGCGTGATGGGTGTGGTCTTCGGTGCCGCGGTAGACGACCCGGAGACGGGCTTCGTACTGACCTCCCAGCAGGTGCAGCAGGCCGTGCAGAAGGCGCCGACGCTGACCCGCCGCGCGTCTACGCAGGGGTGTGCCTCGTAGCGATGCCGTCGAGCACGTAGTTCAGGCCGGTGTCGAACCACGGCCCGGCGCTGGTGTGCTCGGCGTCGTACATGACCTTGGCGAGCGTCGGGAAGTTCCCGGTGGCCAGCATCCGCCGCATGTACGGCCCGGACGCCGCCTGCCACTGCTCCTCGGTCATGCCGCTGGACTCCTCTTCCCGGGTTTCGGCGATCTCGTTGCCGACCGCGCCGCGGACGAACGCCATCACCGCGCTGACCGCCCCGAGCACGTGGTCGATCGTCGGGAACTCGGGCTTGCCGTCGAGCGTGGCCAGTGAGGCCTCCATGTGGGCCAGTGAGTTCGGGCCGCGGTGCGGACGCCCGCCGAGCAGGCCGATGAACCACGGGTGCCGCTTCGCCGCGTCGCGGATGCCCTGGGCGATCCGGGTCAGGGCGGCACGCCACTCGGTGCCCGGCTCGGGCAGCGTGATCTCGCCGTAGACCTCGTCGACCATCAGGTCGAGCAGCTCGTCCTTGGTCTCCACATAGCCGTAGAGGCGCATCGGGCCGGCGTTCAGCGCGGCGGCGACCTTGCGGATCGTCACCTCGTCGAGCCCGCCGGAGTCGGCGAGCTCGATCGCGGCGCGCACGATCGACTCCCTGCTCAACGGGGTCGGCGACGGCTTGCTGGGCGGCTCTGGGCGGTCCCACACGACTTCGTTCGACATCGAGGTGGACAATACAGCGTCTCATCGCGATACAGTGTATTGAGCGATACGCTGTATCGAGAGGGGATGGCTTGTGAAGACTTCGGTGTTGGTGGTCGGGGGAGGCCTGGCGGGGACGTCGGCCGCGCTGTTCCTGGCGTGGCGCGGGGTGGACGTGACGCTGGTGGAGAAGCATCCGGGCAGCTCACCGCACCCGCGGGCGGTCGGTTTCAACGCTCGCGTGGGCGAGATGCTGCGTGCGACCGGGCTGGAGGCCGAGCTGCCGCGCAGCAACGTGGGCAAGGGCTTCGGCATCCGGCGGGTCAGGGCGGAGAGCCTGGTCGGCAAGAAGTACGACGAGACGTTCTGGTCGCCGCCGGCCCAGCTCTCCGACGTCGAGTACTCGCCGAGCAAGGGCGTCGGGGTTGCCCAGGACCGGATGGAACCGCTCCTGCGCGACAAGGCACGTGAGCTCGGTGCGGACATCCGGATGAGCACCCGGATGCTGGAGTTCTCGCAGACAGGCGATGGCGTCACGGCGATCGTGCGGGGCGACGGCGAACCGTACGAGATCCAGGCCGACTACCTGATCGCGGCGGACGGCCACCGCAGCCCGATCCGGGAGGCGCTCGGCATCACCCGCACCGGGCGCGGGTTCATGCACACCTCCCGCAGCGTGCTGTTCCGCGCGCCGCTGCAGGAGTACCTGAAGGACGGGATCGGCCAGTTCGTCATCGACGACGTCGGCTTCCTGACCACCTACGGCGACGGCCGCTGGGTCCTGATGCTCGACGACCGCGAGTACACCGAGGCCGAGCTGCTGGCCAGGATCAACCAGGCCATCGGCAGGGACGACCTCGATGTGGAGATCATCACCACCGGCCGCTGGACGATCTCCGCGGGCGTCGCGGACCAGTTCTCGGCCGGTCGGATCTTCCTGGCGGGCGACGCCGCGCACACGTTGCCGCCGAGCCGTGGCGGGTTCGGGGCGAACGTCGGCATCGAGGACGCGCACAACCTCGCCTGGAAGCTCGCCGCGGTGCTGAACGGCGAGTCACGACCATCCCTGTTGGACACCTACGACGCGGAACGGCGCCCGGTCGCGGCCCTCTGCCACCAGCAGATCTTCGCGCGCAACGACGGCCACAACCGCGACGGTCAGCCGGAGGACGCGCCGCTGATCGACAACAACGCGATGCACTTCGGCATGCTCTACCGCTCGGACGCGGTGGTCGGCGCCGGTCCGGAACTGCCGCCCGCGCAGCTCCCGGAGCAGTGGAACGGCCAGCCGGGCACGCGCGCCCCGCACGTGTGGATCGAGCCGGGCAAGTCCACTTTGGACCTGTTCCAACGCGGCTGGGTGCTCGTCGCCGATCACCCGCAGTGGGAGGAAGCCGCGCAACGAGCGGGCGTGACGTACGAGCGGATCGAGCAGCTGGACGTGTTCGGACTGTCCGAGAAGGGCGCCTCGCTCGTGCGGCCCGACGGCTACATCGCCTGGCGTTCGGTGGATCTGCCGGGCGATCCGACGGAAGCTTTGACGACCGCGTTCAGGAAGTCTTCCGCAGGAACTCGGTGATCAGCCTGCTCGTGGTGTGGGACGCCTCCTGGTTCGGGAAGTGCCCCACCTCGGGCAGGCACCGGAACTCCGACCCCGGCCCGAGCCACGGCCGCGACTCACGGGCGGAGGACTCCAGCGTGATCGGGTCGAGTGCGCCGTGGATCTGCAGCACCGGCACCTGCATCGGTTTGTCGACGGCCTCGATGAACCGGCGGCCGTCGCTGCGGATCTGCGAGCGCACCGCCCAGCGGAAGTACTCCATCGCGCTGTGGGCGACGCCGGGGATGGTCATCGCCTGGCGGCAGCGGCGGATGACCTCGTCGAACTCGGGCGCGGACCGCCACTTCGGCCCGGACCATGCCGACAGCAGCCGGGCGACCTGCAGGCCGTTCTCACCGGTCAGCCAGCGTTCCGGGTAGATCGGCAGCTGGAAGCGCAGCACGTGCGAGTTGATGCGGGGATGCCTGCGGAACGCCCGGCGCATCGCCAGCGGGTGCGGTGCGGCCAGCACCGAGATCGACGAGACCAGGCGCGGGTGGATCGCCCCGACCGTCCAGGCCGTGGCGCCGCCCCACGCGTGACCCACCAGGTGTGCGCGTTGGGCGCCGAGCGCCTTGATCAGGCCCGCGATGTCACCCGCGAGCGTGAAGCCGTCGTAGCCGCGCGGGGGTTTGTCCGAGTCGCCGTACCCGCGCAGGTCGACCGCCACCGCGCGGTATCCGGCTTCGGCGAGCGTCGTCAGCTGGTGCCGCCACGACCACCAGAACTCGGGGAACCCGTGCAGGAACAGCACGAGAGGTCCCTCGCCGAGTTCGGCGACGTGCAGGCGGATGCCGTTGGCCGAGACGTCGCGGTGCGTCCACGGACCCGCGACCCGCACCACGGACGGGTCGGGTTTGCGGCTCAGTTGTCGTCGCCCCGGCTCGTCAGCGCGGCGATCGTTTCCTTCGCCTCCGCGATCGACTTCTCCGGCGCCCTCATCTTCTTCAGCTTGCGGATGCCGAGCAGGACCAGGAGCACCGCGGCCACGAGCATCACGACGAACACGAGCCCGAAGCCCGCCCACCTGGGCCAGCCCCACCACTCGGAGAAGCCGAAGCCGAGCGCCATGAACAGGAAGAACAGGCTGAAGCAGAGCACCGAGAGCGCGGCGATCAGGAAGGCGCTGCCGAAAGCGCCCTTCTTGAGCTCCTTGACGACCTCGCCCTTGGCGAGTTCGACCTCTGCTCTGACCAACGTCGACATGTGCGCGGTCGCGTCACGGACAAGACCGCCGATCGAGGCCTCGGCCGTCGGGTCGTCTGCGGTCAGCGGAATCGACGCGATGTGCTCCCTGGTGGTCACCCGGACATGGTGCCATGTGCCCGGCTGCGGCGAATGAGCAACACCGCGGCGAGCAGCGACGCGATCATGGACGCGAGGAGCACGGCGGCCTTCGCGGTCTCCGCCTGGCCGAGGGACAGCTCGGCGATCAGCAGGCTGACCGTGAACCCGACCCCGCCCAGCGTCGCCACTGCGACGATGTCCCGCGGCCCCGCGCCGGCGGGCCAGACCGCCGCCTTGAACCACACAGCCAGCGCCGACGCCCCCACGATCCCGATCACCTTGCCGACGGCCAGCCCCACCATCACGCCGATGGCGATCTTGTCGGAGAACAGCTTTCCGAACGCCTCCGCGCCCACCGGGATCCCGGCCGCGAACAGCGCGAACACCGGCACCGCCACCCCCGCCGACCAAGGCTGAAGCCGGTGCTCGAGCCTGACCGCCGGCGCCTCGTGCTCGTACGGGTCGCGCTTCACCCGCGTCAGCAACGCCAGCGCCACTCCGGCGATCGTCGCGTGGATGCCCGACTCGTGCATGAACCACCAGGTGGCGAGCGCGATCGGCACGTGGAGGAACGGTGTGGTGATCCTCTTGTGCTGCAGGAACCAGTACAGCGCCAGCAGCAGCACGACCGCCCCGGCCGCCAGGAGGTTGAACTTCGCCGTGAACAGGATCGCGATCACGACGATCGCGCCCAGGTCGTCCACCACGGCCAACGACAACAGGAACACCCGCAGGCTCGACGGCAGCCCGGACGCGGTGATCGCCAGTACCCCGAGCGCGAACGCGATGTCCGTCGCGACCGGAATCGCCCACGCCTTCTCGATCCCCGGCTGTCCCCACCCGATCGTCAACGCGATCAGCGCGGGCACGATCATGCCGCCGATCGCCGCGACCACTGGCAGGATCGCCGCCTTGAAATCCGACAACTCCCCGACGACGAGCTCGCGCTTGAGCTCGAGCCCGGCCACGAAGAAGAAGACCGCCAGCAACCCGTCCTTCGCCCAGTCCCCAATGGACAGTGGCCCGACGGGCAGGTCCCGCAGCCCGAAGTAGGCGGGGGAGAGCGGCGAATTGGCCCAGATCAGCGCTATGGCCGTGGCTCCGAGCAGCACCAGGCCACCGACGGTTTCCGTGCGGAGGTAGCGGGCGAACTCGGCGACTACGGCCTTCTTGCGCGACATGGGCTCCCCGGTGGTCAGCAGGTACGGCAAATCCTCGTGCCGACCAGACTTCCCGGCTCACCCTGACGCAACCTTAACGCGAACGGGCGCCCTCTCCGAGGACGCCCGTCACGTTTTGCGCGAGATCAGTCTTCGGACTTGCCCGACTGCAGACCCGCCGAGATGAGGTCCATGACCGACGAGTCGGCCAGCGTCGTCACGTCACCGACGGCGCGGTTCTCGGCCACGTCGCGCAGCAGGCGGCGCATGATCTTGCCAGAGCGGGTCTTCGGCAGCTCCGGCACGACCATGATCTGGCGCGGCTTCGCGATCGGGCCGATCTCCTTGGCCACGTGGTCGCGCAGCGCCTTGATCGCGTCCGCGCCACCGGCATCCGCGCCCGCGCCACCGCGCAGGATCACGAACGCCACGATGCCCTGGCCCGTGGTCGCGTCGGCCGCGCCCACGACGGCCGCCTCGGCCACAGTCGGATGCGAGACCAGTGCGGACTCGACCTCGGTCGTGGAGATGCGGTGGCCGGACACGTTCATCACGTCGTCGACGCGGCCCAGCAGCCAGATGTCGCCGTCGTCGTCGTACTTGGCGCCGTCACCCGCGAAGTAGAAGCCCTGCTCCTTGAAGCGCGACCAGTACGTGTCGCGGTAGCGCTCCTCGTCGCCCCAGATGCCGCGCAGCATCGACGGCCACGGCTCGTCCAGCACCAGGTAGCCGCCGCCACCGTGAGGCACCTCGACGCCCTCGTCGTTGACGACCTTCGCACCGATGCCGGGCAGCGGCTGCTGCGCCGAACCGGGCTTGGTCGAGATGACACCGGGCAACGGCGAGATCATGATCGCGCCGGTCTCGGTCTGCCACCACGTGTCGACGATGGGAGCCTTGCCGCCGCCCACGTTCTCGCGGTACCAGATCCACGCCTCGGGGTTGATCGGCTCGCCGACCGAGCCCAGCACGCGCAACGAGCTGAGGTCGTACTTCGCCGGGATGTCCGCGCCCCACTTCATGAAGGTGCGGATCAGCGTCGGCGCCGTGTAGTAGATCGAGACGCCGTACTTCTGCACGATCTCCCAGTGGCGGCCCTCGTGCGGGGTGTTCGGCGTGCCTTCGTAGACGACCTGCGTCACGCGGTTCGACAGCGGGCCGTAGACGATGTAGCTGTGGCCGGTGACCCAGCCGATGTCCGCGGTGCACCAGTACACGTCGGTGTCCGGCTTGAGGTCGAACACGTAGTGCTGCGTGTACGACGCCTGCGTGAGGTAGCCGCCGGACGTGTGCAGGATGCCCTTCGGCTTACCCGTGGTGCCCGAGGTGTAGAGGATGAAGAGCGGGTGCTCCGAGTCGAACGCCTCGGGGGTGTGCTGGTCGGACTGCGCGTCCACCAGCTCGTGCCACCACACGTCCTTGTCGGTCCACGCGACCTCGGAGCCGGTGCGCCGCACGACGAGCACGTTCTCCACGGACGGCGCGGCGGCGACTGCCTCGTCCACGGCCGGCTTGAGCGGGAACGGGTTGCCGCGGCGGAACTGGCCGTCGGTCGTGATCACGAGCTTGCACTCGGAGTCCTCGATGCGGGTGCGCAGCGCCTCGGCGGAGAAGCCGCCGAACACGACGCTGTGCATCGCGCCGAGACGCGCGCAGGCGAGCATCGAGAAGATCGCCTCGGGGACCATCGGCATGTAGATCGCGACGCGGTCCTCGGCGCCGATGCCCAGCGACGCGAGCGCGTTCGCGGCCTTCGAGACCTCGCGCTGCAGCTCGGCGTAGGTGATGGCGCGGGAGTCACCGGGTTCGCCCTCCCAGTGGATCGCGACCTGGTCACCGTGGCCGGACTCGACGTGCCGGTCGACGCAGTTGTAGGCGACGTTGAGCTTGCCGCCGACGAACCACTTCGCGAACGGCGCGTCCGACCAGTCGAGCACCTGCGTCCACTTGGTGTCCCAGTGCAGCCGTTCCGCCTGCTTCGCCCAGAACGCCTCGCGGTCGGCCTTCGCCTCCTCGTACAGCGCGGGCTGTGCGTTCGCCTGTGCCGCGAACTCGTCGGAAGGCGGGAACGTCCTGCTCTCCGTGAGCAGGTTGTCCAGGGCTTGGCCCTGGCCTGGCGACTGGGTCATGGTGCGAGACCTCCTGGAAAATCCAGACCGGTTGGGGATGCGGGTACTGACCGTAGTGCGAGCCAGTTCACTTCCAACAGGCTCCTCCCCCGAAAGGTTCAGACCAATCTGGGGTGGATGACGACACGGCTTCCATTGTGTAACCCGTTTTGTCTGGTTGAAGCACGTGTGGCGCGTTGAACGGGCACAGTTGCGCGCTCAACGGTTCGGCCAGTGAGCTGGATCACGCGTTTCACCTGGTCAGGTACTCTGCGCGACCGTGACCGATCCGCTTGCTCCGCTGCTTTCCTTGCCTGGTGTGGCCGATGCCGCCAACGCGGCCAAGGACGCCGTCTTCCAGGTGCACCGCCATCGGGTGAATCTGCGCGGCTGGGCCACGACGGCGGCCGAAGCGTCCGTCCGCGCGGCCCGTGCGTCGGCGGCCCTGGAGGGCGGACCGACCGAGATCCCGGAGTCCGGCGAGGTCTCGGATCCCGTGCTGGCAGGGTCTTTGCGGATCGCCGAGGCGCTGGGCGGACTCGTCGGCACGTGGCAGCGCGCGCCGTTGCAGGCCCTCGCGCGGCTGCACGTCCTCGCCGCCGCGGACCTGACTACCGACGTTGGACGGCCGCGGGTGTCCACGGAGGTGTCGGCGCGGCTCGACATGCTCGCGTCACTCGTCACCGGTGGAACGTCGGTGCCGGCTCCCGTGCTCGTCGCGGTGGTGCACGGCGAACTGCTCGGCCTCGCCCCGTTCGACGTCGCGAATGGCGTGGTCGCCCGTGCCGCGGCTCGGATGACGTCGATCTCCAGCGGCCTCGACCCCAAGGGGCTCGGCGTGCCGGAAGTGGCTTGCCTGCGCCGTTCGTCCGAGTACGAGGCCGCCTCGGTCGCGTTCGCGTCGGGCTCGCTCGAAGGTCTGGGTCAGTGGATCCTGTTCGTCTGCTCGGCTTTGGAGGCGGGCGCCCGCGAGGCCAAGAGCATCGCGGACGCCGCACTCACCGGGTGATCTCGGCCAGAATCTCGGCAGCCCTGATCGCGTCGTCCTCGGTCACGTAGAGCGGCGCGAACCCGAAGCGCAGGATGTCCGGCGGCCGGTGGTCGCCGATGACTCCGCGTGCGATCAGCTCGTCCATGACCTTGTTCGCGTCCGGGCAGCGCACCGAGATCTGGTTGCCGCGGACGTCGGGCGTGATCACTTCCAGGCCGGTCAGCTTCTCGACGTGATCGCGGAACAACGCGGTCAGCTTGAGGCCGCGCTCCCGCAGTTCGGCGAGGTCGACGTCGTCCCAGGCGTCGAGCGCCGCGTCCAGCGCCAGCATCGACAGGATGTCCGGCGTCCCGACCCGTGCGCGGACGATGCCGGGATCGGGTTCGTAGCTCGCTTCCATCGCGAACGGCGCGCGGTGGCCGTTCCAGCCCGACAGCGGGTTCTCGAAGGTCGCCTGCTTCGCGTGCGGCACGTAGATGAACGCGGGCGAGCCCGGTCCGCCGTTGAGGAACTTGTAGGTGCAGCCGATGGCGTAGTCCACGCCGAGCGCGTCGAGTTCGATCGGCAGCACGCCCGCGCTGTGGCAGAGGTCCCAGACCACTTGTGCGCCAACGTCATGCGCCTGTTCGGTCAGCGCCTTCATGTCGTTCAGCGCGCCGGTCCGGTAGTCGACGTGGTTGAGCAGCACCACGGCGGTGTCTTCCGTCAGATCCAAAGAGGACGGATGTGCGGCCCGGATCTTCAGCCCTGTCAACGAAGCCACGGACTGTGCGATGTACCCGTCGGTCGGGAACGTCGACTCGTCACACACGATTTCCGTGCGACTGGTGCCTTTCACGGCTCCCATCAACGCCTTGAAGACGTTGACCGACGTCGAGTCGCCGACGACGACCTGGCCTTCAGCCGCTCCGATCAACCGGCCGATCCGGTCGCCGATCCGTTGCGGCGCCTCCCACCAGCCCTCGGACCACGACCGGATCAGCCGCGTGCCCCACTGGTGTTTCACGACGTCCTGCATGCGTTCGGCCACGTGCTTCGGCGGCGCGCCGAGCGAGTTGCCGTCGAGGTAGATGACGCCTTCCGGGATGTCGAACAGCTCGCGCTTCACACGTAGCTCCTCGCGGTCCACAGTTCCGGGAACACCGCTCGTTGGGTGCGCTTCTCCAGCCAGGCAACACCAGCGGACCCGCCTGTGCCGACCTTCGCGCCCATCGAACGCCGGGTCGCCAGCAGGTGGTCGTAGCGCCAGCGCGCGAACTCCTCGGCGATGTCGGTCAGCGCCTCACCCAGCTCCAGCAGGTCGCGGTCGTCACCGCGGTAGATCTGCGCCCACACCTGCTCGACCTCGGCCGACGGTTCGTATGCCTTGGTGAGGT
The DNA here is from genome assembly GCA_032230575.1 of Pseudonocardiales bacterium. Taxonomy (GTDB): domain Bacteria; phylum Actinomycetota; class Actinomycetes; order Mycobacteriales; family Pseudonocardiaceae; genus Lentzea. Next base: position 9,835 of record JAVXWK010000180.1, read on the forward strand.
CGCGTTCGAGGACCTCGGCTGGGATCTCGAAACCCCTGCGCTTGAGCGCGGCCAGCACGTCGTCGTACAGCGAGGGCTTTCCGAGCGACTCCTCCAGCTGCGCGTGCATCGCCG
>JAVXWK010000200.1:0-7050 GCA_032230575.1 Pseudonocardiales bacterium
CGATGCAGGCCGAACTGCGCTCGCAGTTCGGCCTGGACCGTCCGCTGTACGAGCAGTTCTGGAGCTACGTCGGCTCGCTGCTGCGCGGTGATCTCGGCACGTCGTTCACGTTCCGCCGGCCGGTCGCCGACGTGATCATGGAACGCCTCGGCCCGACGTTGCTGCTGGTCGGCACGTCGACGCTGATCGCGGTGGGTCTCGGGCTGTGGCTCGGGGTGCGGGCGGCGTGGCGTCGTGACTCGGCGTTCGACCGGGCCACGACGGGGGTGTCGCTGACGTTGTGGGCGGTGCCGACGTTCTGGCTCGGCATGCTGCTGATGATGGCGACCGGGGACCTCTTCCCGTCGCGGGGCATGCGGGACACCGACACCGCGCCGGACTTCGTCTCGCAGGCCCTGGACGTCGGCCACCACCTGGTGCTGCCGTCGGTCACGCTGGTCGCGGTGGTGTGCGCGGAGTACATGCTGGTGATGCGGTCGTCGCTGCTGGAGGAGATGCACGCGCCGTACCTCGTCACCGCGCGCGCGAAGGGGTTGCGCGACGACCTGGTGCGCCGCCGGCACGCGGTGCCGAACGCGGTGTTGCCGGCGATCACGCTGGTGTTCCTGCGGTTCGGGCTGGTGGTGGCCGGGGCGATCACCACGGAGACGGTGTTCTCGTGGCCCGGGTTGGGGTTGTTGTTCTACGACGCGCTGACCGGGCCGGACTACCTCCTGCTGCAGGGGTTGCTGGTGTTCACGGCGGGCACGGTCGTGGTGATGAACCTGCTGGCCGACCTGCTCTACGGGGTCCTGGATCCGCGGGTGAAGGTCGTATGAGCAAGTTCGATCGGGCAGGTGTGGCTGGTGCCGCGATCCTCGTGGTCGCGGCACTGATCGCGGTGATCGCGCCGCTGCTGATCTCCGCGGACGCTCTCGACGTCACCCGCGTCACCGCCGCGCCGTGGCAGTCACCGAACGGCGAGTTCTGGCTCGGCACCGACCACACCGGACGGTCGGTGGCGCTGTTGATGGCGCAGGGCGCGGGGACGTCGTTGTTCGTGGGGCTCACGGCGGCGGTGCTCGCGGTGGGCATCGGCGCTCTCGTCGGGATCCTGAGCGGTCACTTCGGTGGTCTGGTGGCGGGCGCGTTGCTGCGGGTAACGGACTTCTTCCTGGTGCTGCCCGCGCTGGTGCTGGCGATCGCGTTGTCGACGGTGCTGCCGCGGGGGCTGGGGACGATCGTGCTGGCCATCGCGCTGACGAGCTGGCCGTCGACGGCGCGGATGGTGCGGGCGCAGACGCTGACGATCGAGGCGCGGCCGTTCGTGGAGCGGGCGCGGGCGCTGGGTGGCGGGCACGGGCACGTGATCGGGCGGCACGTGCTGCCGTCGGTGGTGCCGCTGGTGCTGGTCAACGCGACGCTGGCGGTGGCGTCGGCGATCGTGATGGAGTCGACGCTGGCGTTTCTCGGGCTGGGTGATCCGACCCGGATCTCGTGGGGCGCGATCCTGCACCAGGCGCAGCTGCACGGCGCGGTGCCGCAGCGGGCGTGGTGGTTCCTGCTGCCGCCCGGTGTCGCGATCGTGGTGGTGGTGCTGGCGTTCACGCTGGTCGGGCGCGCCCTCGAAGCCGTTGTGACGCCGAAGAGGTGACCCGGTGCTGGAACTGAGGAACCTCTCTGTCCATTACGGACACAAGCGCGTCGTCGACGACGTGAGCCTGCTGCTCACGCCCGGTCAGACGCTCGGGCTCGCGGGCGAGTCGGGGTCGGGCAAGTCGACGGTGGCGATGTCGGTGCTGCGGCTGTTGCCCAGCACCGCGCGGGTGCACGGCGAGATCCTGCTCGACGGCGACGACGTGCGGACGATGGCGTGGGGCAAGCTGCGGGCGGTGCGGTGGGCGTCGGCGTCGATCGTGTTCCAGGGCGCGATGCATTCGCTCAACCCCGTACAGCGCGTGGGCGACCAGATCGCCGAGCCGATGCGCCTGCACGGCACGAACGGCAGCGTCAATGAGCTGCTCGACCAGGTCGAACTGCCCAAGGACAAGGCGCGCGCCTATCCCCACGAGCTGTCGGGCGGGCAGAAGCAGCGGGTCATGATCGCGATGGCGCTGGCGTGCGGGCCGCGGCTGGTCATCGCCGACGAACCCACGACCGCGCTGGACGTGGTGGTGCAGGCGCAGGTGCTGAAGGTGATGAAACGGCTGGTCGCTGAGCAGGACCTGGGGCTGCTGATGATCAGCCACGACCTGTCGGTGCTCGCCGAGACGTGCGACGACCTGGCCGTGATGTATCGAGGCGAGCTGGTCGAGCGTGGCGCCACCCGCGAAGTCATCGCCAACCCGCGGCACCCGCACACGGCCGCACTGACCGCCGCGTTCCCCACGATCGGCAACCCCGACGACCGCCTCGCCGACCCGCTGGAAAGTACGCGGGGAGCTTTCGTACTACATGACAGGACGCGGGCGCCCCGCGTACCGGAAGGGGAGGCGCTGCTGGAGGTGCGGGACGTCAAGGTCGACTACGGTCGGACGCGCGCGGTCGACGGGGTGGACCTGACGATCGGCCGCGGCGAGATCGTGGCGCTGGTCGGGCAGTCCGGATCCGGCAAAACGACACTGGCCCGTACCATAATGGGGCTGCGGAAACCGTCCTCCGGTCGGGTGATCTTCGACGGTGTCGAGGTGCCCAGGAAAGGCAAGGCGCTCAAGGCGTTCCGGCGGCAGGTGCAGCTGGTTCTGCAGGACCCGGCGAGCGCCCTGAACCCACGTCACAAGGTGCTCGACGCGGTGGCTGAGGGACTGCGGGTCCACGGCATTCCCGGCGACGAGGAATCGCTGGTCACGGCCGCTGTGGAACGCGCGGAACTACGGCCCGCGAACCTGTATCTGGACGCCCTTCCGCACGAGTTGTCGGGGGGTCAGCAGCAACGGGTCGTGATCGCCGGAGCATTGGTGCTGCAACCCCGTCTGCTGGTGGCCGACGAGCCTGTCGCGTCGCTCGACGCCTCGGTGCGCGGGGAGATCGTGGCGTTGCTGCTCCGGTTGCGGCGTGAGCTGGGCCTTGCTTCATTGATCATCACGCACGACCTCGGGCTGGCCTGGCAGATCGCCGACCGGGTCGCGGTCATGCATCAGGGGAAGATCGTGGAACAAGGCTCGGTGGAACAAGTGCTGCTCAACCCGTCTCATGACTACACGCGTGCGTTGCTGCGCGCGGTACCTCAGGTCTGACGTGATCCCGATCGAACACGCCCGCTACCGGGCCTCGCTGACGCCTGCCGAGATCGGCAGGGGCGGGGCTGACGGCTGGGTGTCCGTCGACGAAGTACCGACGCTGGCATGGCTGGCGTGGAACGACCTGGGCCGCCCGCCAGGAGTCCTGGGCGAGCTCGCCGAGGCCTCGGAACCGGAACACGTGCTGGAGCTGTGCCGGATCCTGGCCTCGACCTCACGCGCGGACACCGCGGCGGTGTGGCGCTACTTAGCGGCGGACTGGGAACGCACAGGTGAGCGTTCCGACGGCAGGCAGCGGTTCCTGCTGGACCGTGCGACGCGTGGTGAGGGCATGAACTGGCGCGACTTCTCGGCCCTGATGGGTACCGACCGGCCCGAGGAGGTCGATGCGGCGTTCGAGCGCGGCGAGGACATGGTCGGCATCTCGGTCATCGGCCTGTCGCTGTCGTACCCGGACCCGTGGGTGACGCTGGCACGCGTCGCGCGCGCGTTGGACCACAACCGCATCGAGGTCCGCCACCACGGCGCGACGGCGCTGGCTCACGTCGCGCGGCTGCACGGGGTGGTGTCGCGGGAGTGCCTGGAGGTGTTGCGCCGGCATCCGAACGAGGTGGCCGAGGACGACCTGTGGACGTTCATCTCCCACCGCAAGCTGCCGGCGTGGTTGTGGTGGCGTCGGATCAAGGCGCGGCTAGGGCGTCGAGTTCCGCGCGCACGGCGGTCTCGGTTAGCAGGTTGCGCTGCTTCACGGCCCGCCGCAGAGCCTCCTCGAAGTGCGCGCGGGCCTGGGCGGGCGAGCCCGCGCTCTTCGCGATCCGGCCGCGTTCCAGCGCGATGTGGCAGCGCATCTCGTCCGGCCCGTACCAGCCGCCGGGTGTGAGCGCCCACGCCTCGTCGCACTCGGCGCCGGCCGTGAGGTGGTCACCGGCGAGTCTCGCCAGCTCGGCCAGCCCCAGGTGCGCGCCCGCCTGCACGACCTGCGCCCCGGCCCGGCGGGCGAGGGTCAACGCGAGGTCGAAGTCGGCTTTCGCCCCCTCCAGGTCACCTGACGCCAGCTTCGTGTGGCCTCGTCCGGCAACGGCTTCCGCGGTGTCCTCGGTGGCGCCGAGCTCGTCGAGCAGCTGGCGTGCGAGTTCGACGTAGGTCAGGGCGCCCGCGGTGTCGCCCTCGGCCAGCGCGATCTCGCTGAGCTGGTTGAACGCCAGCGCCGCACCCCACCGGTCGCCGGCTCGCTGGAACGCCGCGGCACCCTGCCTCAGCAGGTCCGCACCCGCCACCGGGTCGCCTTCCATCCGTTTGACCAGGCCGTCGCCGACCAGGGCGAGCGCGATGCTCCACGGGTCGTCGCCGAGCAGCCGGTTGCGGCGGTGCCAGATCTCCGACTCGTCCTCGGGCGCGCCCAGCGCCATGCCCCACATCATCGTCATGATCGGATAGCGCGGCGGCTCGTCGAACGTGGCCAGCAGCGCGTCGGCCTGCCGGATCCGCGCGGTCTGGTCGCCGGTCGCGACAGGCCAGGCGATCAGCAGGCACAGCGCGTACTCCTGCTCCCGCCCGACGGGCACGGTCTCGCCGCACGCGTGCAGCACGGCATCGGCCTGCTGGGCGGCCTCGGTGCGCAGGCCACGGCACCAGTAGTAGGTGGCGAGCGCCGCGACCAGTTCCAACGCGAGATCGACATGGTGAGCGGTGGCCCACTTCACGGCGGCGACGAGGTTGTCGTGGTCCTCCGCGAGGCTCCGCAACCACTCGATCTGGTCGTGGGCACGCAGGTGCGGTTCCGCCACCTGGGCCAGGGTGAGGAACCAGCGGGCGTGACGTTCCGCGAGGTCCGGCGCGTGGGTGGAGCAGAACGCCCGGATGGTGTCGAGCATCCGGTAGCGGTCGCCGGTGACCTCGATCAGCGACTTGTCGACCAACGACGTCAGCGTGTCGACATCGGACGACGTGACGTCCACGGCTGCGTGGAGGTCGGCACTGCCGTGGAAGACGGTGAACCGGGCGGCGAGGTCGCGTTCGGTCGGGGTGAGCAGGTCCCAGCTCCACTCGACGACGGCGTGCAGCGTGCGGTGCCGGGGAGCGGCGGTGCGGCTTCCCTTGGACAGCAACCGGAACCTGTCGCCCAGCCGTGCGGCGATCTCGGCCAGGGGGAGTGACCGGACGCGTGCGGCGGCGAGCTCGATCGCGAGCGCGATCCCGTCCAGCCTGCGGCACACGTCCGCGATGACGTCGTGGTCCGCGGTGAAGCCGGGTCTGACGGCCTGGGCGCGATCGAGGAACAGCCTCACCGATGCGTCGTCGTCGAGCGCGGTGACCGGGTTGAGTGTCTCGCCGGTGATGCCGAGTGGTTCGCGGCTGGTGGCGAGCACCCGCACGTCCGGGCACGCCGCGAGCACGGCACCGAGCACCCGCGCGGCCTCGTCGATGACGTGCTCGCAGTTGTCGACGATCAGCAACGCGTTCCTGCCGGCCAGCGCCGCGATCAGCCGTTGCTCGACACTGACGGCCCCCGCGGACAGCAACCCGGCTTCGCGCACGCCGACACCGTCGAGCAACGCCCGCGCGACATCGGTCGTGGCACTGAGGTCGACGAACGCCACCTCACCCGGCTCGCGGTGCCCGACCTCGACGGAGAGCCGGGTCTTGCCGGTACCGCCGGGCCCGATGAGCGTGACGAGGCGGTTCTCCTGCAGCCACTTCACCACGCGGCGCAGGTCCTCGTCCCGTCCGACGAAGGTCGTGAGCTGCGCCGGAACGCCCCGGTGCGGCGCCTCGGCCTTCAACACCTCCAGGTGCGCGGCAGCGAGCGCGGGGGAGGGATCCACACCGAGCTCGTCGGCCAGCAGCTCACGGCCCCGCGCGAACACTTCCAGGGCCTCGGTCTGCCGGCCGTCGCGGTGCAGCGCGCGCATCAACGCGGCCCGGACGTCCTCCCGCAACGGGTGCTCGGCCAGAACTTGCTTGAGGTCGTTCGTCGTGCCGCCGGACAATGCGCAGTTGATGAGCACTTCAGTGAGACGCCGCCGTGCGTCGTCGACGAACGGCGCCTCGACATCCGCCAAAGCCGTTCCACGCCACAGCGCCAACGCCTCGGCTCCACGGCCGGCCTCGAGCAGCTCGACACACCACAGGGCGTCCACCTCGAACGTGTCGGCGACGAGGCGGTAACCGGCCGGGTGATGCTCGATCACCAGGCCCGGAACGGCCCTGCGCAGCCGCGAGACCTGGGACTGCAGCGCGTTCGCCGCACCCGAGGGCGGCTCGGCGTACAAGCCGCCGATCAGCTGGTCGTGCCCCACGATCCGCCCAGCGTCGAGCACCAGCATCGCCAGCAGCGCGCGCTGGCGCGGCGCGGCGACCTCGACGTCACCGACCAGCACCGGACCGAGCACCCCGAACCTCACGGTGCCGCATTCTTCCGGAGTCCGGAGATCCACGTGGCCAGAACCGGCACTACTCCAAATAGGTCTTCTATCTATGCAACTCAGTGACTCGCCGTATCAGACCGCTCGCGTCCGGTCTCCTTCTGTTCGGTCGGGGACGAACCTAGTGAGCGGAGAAGTCACGCATGAGACCCATGATCACGGTCGGCACCGCCTTGGTGGCCACCGTGGCTCTCGCTGTTCCTGCGCACGCGGCCACCGGCAACCTGCCGGGTGGCACCAGCATCGGTGTGACGATCACCAGCCCGGCGGACAACTCGACCGTTCTGCCCGGTCCGGTGCAGGTCACCGGCAAGGCGAACATCGGCACGGGCATCCCGGTCGTGGACACGGCGCTGACGTACGTGATCGACGTGTCCGGCTCGACAGACATCAACAGCGTCGCGGCG
>JAVXWK010000246.1:0-6587 GCA_032230575.1 Pseudonocardiales bacterium
TCTGTTGTTGCGCGCCGTGTGCCCGCAGCTCGGACACATCTGCGAGGTGAAGCGAGCATCCACACTGATCACCTTGACGCCGACGCGCTTCGCCTTGTATTCGACAAATGCGCCCAGCTGGTGAAACGACCAAGAAGCGTGGACAGCTCGCTGGTCACGACGAGGCCGTACCCGATTGCGGATGCCCTTCAAGTCCTCAAGGGCGATACCGCGTCCGGTGCGTTGCGCGACAGCCACCAGTTTCTTGGCGATCGTGTGGTTGACATGTGTCGCATGGCGATGTTCTCGACGAGCACGCTTGCGAAGACGACGGGTTGCCGACTTGGTTCGCCTGGCCTGCAGCTCGGCACGCTTGCGCGCGTGCCAACGCCGGTAGCGCAGCAACCTGCCGCCCTGGAAGTTCAGGCCATCTGACGTTGTCGCGAGATTGACGATGCCGCGGTCCACTCCAATCCAGTCGCCCGGTTCCAGGAGCTCGGCTTCAACAACGTCGCATGTGGCGACAAGCAACCACTTCTCGTCTCGCAGTACCAGGTCGGTCTCACCCTGACGGTGTGTCGCGAGCATCGCCAGCTGATCAGCCTGACCGACGAACCGAACGTTCTTCAGCCTCCCTTCCGTTGTCCAGATCGACACTGTCGCAGCGTTGTACTGCCACGAAAGCATTCGGTCGTCATACGGCTGTGCGGCGTTTTCCCGAAACCTGATCGGCTTGCCTTCGGCCTTGGTTCGTCGCGAGCCACTCAGGCTCCCTGTCCGCACACTTGCCCGCAGGCTTGCGTAAGCGTCGACGACCTTCTTCACCGTGCGCACCGAGGCCTGGGCACCCAACCCAGATTCCCGCATCTCGCCGTAGACCAACTTCTGCAGGTCGTTGCGGGAACGTGCGTCTCGTTCGAACGCCACCCGCGACGCCTTGTCCGCAGCCACGTTGCACAGTCGCAGAGTCGCCGCCAACGCTGCAGCCTGCGCAGCACCCGGCAGTAGGCGAACTTGCACAACGATCTTCACATCACCACGGTAGAACATGTGTTCGATCCAAGGGTTTCGATGTGCCCCACGACGTGGATTCATCCGGTCTCCGGAGGATCAGGCTTCCCTCGACGCAACATTCAGGTGAAGATCCTGCGTTGTGCGGGTACCAGCGCTAGTTCCCCGGTTGCAGCCGTTCACGTCGACCATCTTCGCGGAGATGACGGCGCTGGCCGTGCAGCACGACGCCGTCAACCTCGGTCAGGGTTTCCCCGACACCGATGGTCCGGCGTCGATGCTCGCGGCCGCCCAGTCCGCGATCGCGTCCGGGGTGAACCAGTACCCGCCCGGTCCTGGCATGCCGGTGTTGCGGGCCGCCATTGCCGCTCACCGCTCCCGGTACGGGCTGTCGTACGACCCGGACTCCGAGATCCTGGTGACGGTCGGGGCCACCGAGGCGATCGCGGCCTCGTTGATGGCGCTGGTCGAGGCCGGCGACGAAGTGATCCTGATCGAGCCCTACTACGACTCCTACGCGGCTTCCGTGGCGATGGCCGGTGCTTCGCGCGTGACCGTTGGCCTGCGCGAGGACTCGTCCGGCCGGTTGGCTCTCGATGTGGACGCCCTGCGTGCCGCGGTCACTCCGCGGACTCGGGCCATTCTGGTCAACTCGCCGCACAACCCGACTGGGACCGTGTTCCGCTTGGAGGAGCTCCAAGCCATTGCGCGGCTCTGCGTCGAGCATGATCTTTTGGCGATCACCGACGAGGTCTACGAGCACCTGGTGTTCGACGGTCTGACGCACATCCCGCTGGCCTCGCTGCCAGGGATGGCTTCTCGCACCTTGTCGATCTCGGGTGCCGGAAAGACGTTCAACTGCACGGGCTGGAAGATCGGCTGGGTGTGCGGGCCTGCTGAGCTGGTGTCCGCTGTGCGGGCCGCCAAGCAGTTCATGACGTTCGTGGGCGGGGCGCCTTTCCAGCCCGCCGTCGCGCTCGCTTTGACCAGCGAGCTGGACTGGGTGGCTTCGCTGCGCGACTCGTTGGCCTCGAAGCGCGCACGTCTGGCCGAGGGACTGCGTGCGGCCGGTTTCGAGGTGCGGTCCTCGGAGGGCACGTACTTCATCTGCGCCGACGTACGGCCTCTCGGCTACACGGACGGGTTCCAGTTGTGCCGCGATCTGCCGGCCCGAATCGGCGTCGCGGCCGTGCCGGTCCAGGTGTTCACGGACCACCCCGAGGACTGGCAGCACCTGATCCGTTTCGCGTTCTGCAAGCAGGACTCGGTGATCGACGAGGCCGTGGAGCGACTCCACAAGCTGTAGTTGTCCACAGGTGTGGATGAGTTCCTCCACAACTGTGGACAACCCACTTTCGGGTGAGGCGTGGAGCCTTGACGCCGGAGTTCGACTCCAAATGGCATGGACTCGAACACAGAGGTTCTCCTCGCGGCCCGTGCAGGCGCGGCGGGCTGGGACTTGTTGGTCGAACGCTACTCCCGCCTGGTCTGGTCGGTGCCCAGATCGTTCCGCCTGAGCCATGCCGACGCGGCCGACGTCTACCAGTGCACGTGGCTCTGCCTGGCTGAACACCTGACCCGCCTCCGCCAACCAGAGGCGCTGGGCACCTGGCTGGTCCGTACCGCCACGCGTCAGTCGATCGCAGTCGTGCGCGCCCGCGGCCGCGAGGTCTCGCTCGACCGCTGGGAACCGGAGTCGTCGCTGCCCGCGCCTGAAGAGGTCGCGGTGGCGGGTGATCGGCATCGCCGCCTGTGGACCGCGTTGATGACCTTGAACGAGCGGTGCCAGCGCCTCCTGTGCATCGCTGCCCACAGCCCCGAACTGAGTTATGCACAGGTGGCCGAGGCCCTGGGGATGAAGGTCACGAGCGTCGGCCAGACCCGCACCCGGTGCCTGGCCGCGCTGCGCAGGAAGCTGGAGGACCAGCGATGAGGGACCCGTTGCTCGACGAGATCGCTTCCCTGCTCAGCTCGGACGTGCCGCCGCCCGTCCTGGCGCCGCGCCCGACCGGCTTCGCCCCGATGGAGCCTGTCGACGAACCCGTGCGCGGACCGTCCCGGCAGCTCGTGTTCCACGTCGGGGTCGGGCGGATGTACCTGCAGCTCGATCCGGGTGCTTGCGGACTTCGGCTGACCGGAGTGCTGGACGACAAGGGCGTCACCGTCGAGGTCCGCTCGCCCGGCTCTGTCGAGGCAGTCCGGCCGGACGCCGAGGGCTGGTTCCGCGCCGATGTCAGGCCCGGACCTGTGTGCGTGATCGTTCCATCGCTCAGGCTGACGACGGGGTGGTTCGTGGCATGAGCGCCAGTGCCGACCCGCAGGCCACCATCGCCTCGACTCAGGTCCGGGGTTCGAAGGCCCAGCGTGCCGATGCCCTGCACGACCTGAGCATCGCCCACGTCGAGCTCGGGCATCTCGACGTCGCCGCGCGGTTCGCCCAGCGCGGGCTGCGGCTCACCGGTGAGGCGCGGTTTCACCTCACGCTGGCGTGGATCGACCTGGATCGCGGCCGGCGCAAGCAGAGCTTGCAACACCTCGACCTCGCCACTCCGCACCTCCGCGGGCGGGAGCTGGCGAGGGCGAGGTGCTTGCGCGGGCTCCACCTGTGCAACTCGGCCGAACCGCGGCTGGCGATCGCCGAACTCACCGCTGTCATCAAGGAGTTGCGGCGGCACAGCGACGAACGGTGGCTCGCCAACGCGCTCGTCGGACGGGGCATCGCGCGGTGCGGCGCGACGAAGCTGGTCGAGGCTGAGGCGGACTTCGCTGCCGCCCAGACGTTGCTGCAGGCCATCGGTGAGCCAGGGCGTGCGGCGATGTGCTTGCACAACAGGGGATTCGTGGCGATGCTCGGCGGCGATCTGCCGCTCGCGCTGCGGCGGTACGAAGAGGCGGCGAAGGCCGGGCTTGATTCGACCAGCAAGCCCGAGGCGCTGGTCGACCGAGCCGAGGCGTTGCTGGCCGCCGGGCTCACGACGGAGGCGCGACGGGTGTTGACGCCTGCGCTGGAGTTGTTGCGGCAATGCAAGCGGCACGTGCCGGAGTTGGCGGTGCTGAGCGCGCGGTGCGCCTTGCGAAGTGGAGATCCCGCACCCGCGTTGCGGCTCGCGGGTGAGGACGTGGAGTTCATGCTCGCCGCCGGAGAGCTGGACGCCGTTGCGGCGCATCGGTTTCGCGGACCGGTGCAGACACGGGCGCTCGGCTGGCTGGCGCAGGCTCGCCGGTCAGATCGACGTGGTGCGCTGGCCGCGTGCCGCGCGGGGATCAGGTTGCTCGACGAGCACCTCGGCGACTGGCCACGACGTGAGCTCACCGGGCACGCGCTGGGGCTCGCCCGTACCGCGCGGGAGGTGTTGCACTGGTCGGAGCAGCACCGTTCGTCCGGCTCGATGTCCTTGCCTCCCAACCAGCCTGAGCTTGCGCAGGCACTCACGCGTTTGCGGCGGGCGAGGACGTTCGGTCTGCCCGTGGAGGCACTGGAGCGAGATGTCCGGCGGGTGGCGCTCGCCGCGACACCGAGAGCAACAGCTGACGGCGTGAGGCTGCCGGATCTGCCGCTGGTCAGCTTCGTCGAACGCGGAGATCAGATGACAGCGGTCACGCTGATGAACGGACGGGCGCGTCTACGCGTCGTGAGTGATCCGGCAGAACTGGTCGGTACAGCCAAACTCGCGCTGCGGGCGGGCCGTCCAGTCGTGACGGATCTTCTGCCTGAGGTGGAGGAAGTCGTAGTTGTTCCGGACGGAGTGCTGCACGACATGCCGTGGGCAGCGCTGCGGCAGAAGGTTCATGTTCTTCCACGGCTGGGTTGCTGGCGCGAAGCTCGAAGCACGGGAGAGCGCGTGTGGATCAGCGGCCCCGCACTTCGCCATCGAGAAGTTGTGGCACTCCAGAGAAAGCACGGTGGAGTCATCGTGGAGTCCACTGTGGATAAAACACTGCACGCACTCGAAGGCGCCGGCATCGCTCACATCGCGGCGCATGGACACGTCCACGCGGACAACCCGTTGTTCTCGTACTTGGAACTGAAAGACGGGCCGCTCTACGGCTACGACATCGCCCGCATCGAGAACCCACCTGAAGTGGTTGTCCTGTCGGCCTGCGAGTCGGGGCTGGCCCGCGCCTTCCTGGACGCGGGGACCAGGGCTGTGATCGCCAGCGTGTTGCCGGTACCGGACGCGCGGGTCAGCGAGGCCATGGCCGAGGTCCACCGTCTCGTCGACCATCCCGCCGAAGCCGCGAGAGCCGTGGCACATCTGGGTTTCAGCTGTTACGGCACCGGAACCAAGGTGGCGGCGTGCAAGGCCGCCGCGAACGAGGTTCCGGTGCAAAGGGCCTGAGTCGAGCCCACCGTGGCGGGTACGTCCACGCCGTCCACGACCACGTCGACCCACGGGCCGTGGCCCGAGAACGAGGCCGAGGCGCCGACGGCGATCACCGAAGGCAGCGCGGCAGGCCACCACGGGCGGGAGGAGGCGCCGTTACCCGCTGCAGCCACCACGTTGGTGCCGCAGGAAGCCAGGACCGGCGGGCATTCGTCGTTGAACGAATACGTGCCGGAAGCCACGAGCACCACGGGCAACGAGCGGGTGGCTCGCAGGGCGGCGGCGAGGGTCAGGTCGTCGCCGAAACCCGTGGCGGTCAGGACGGGGAACGGACGGACCGATGCGCCGTGGTGGCGCAGGACGCCGGACACCAACGCGCCGTGCGGGTCGTCGAGAGAGGTGTCGAGCAGGGCCACGGTTCCCTCTCCGAGGAGGTCCGGGAGGCGGCCACCGACGACCGGACGGGAGGTGCCGATCATGATCGGGCAGGCGAGGTGGACGTGGTTCGGGGTGGCGCCCACTTCCTGGGCGATCTCGACCACGCGGGACCGGTCGGAGGCCTTCAGGTGCATGCGGATGGCGCCGGCGGAGATCTCCTCGTGCGAGTAGACGCCGCGCAAGCGTTTGCGCACAGTGGGTGCGTCCGCTGACAGGACGATCAGTTCCCCCGAACGGACCAAACACTCGTTTGGCCCCATCTCGCCGTGCACCAGCACAGGGCCGAGGGCACGAGAGGCGTGATCGACCAGCTCAGAGAGGCTGTTGACCTGCTTTTGCGCGTCCACATCGGACACCATCCCCCGGTGCGACACGGTCCACAGGGGAGCAAGGCGCAATGTCACTCGATCCGATGACGACACTGACGGTGTTCATGCCTGATCAGGGCAACCCGGACAGCCGCACGAGAACGCCCTTCCGAGTGTTTTGTGCGCAGTTGGTTCGCAAAGTCACTCACCAGTGCTAGACATAGCTCAACGTCGACCTCCGACGGCGCTGTGCGTTGGCGGTGACCTGAACGGTGGACGGGCGGTGATCCTGTGGCTGGTAGCGGAGTTCGCGCACTGCTGCTGCGGACCGCTGCGCTCGGCGGGCTGACCGCCGCCGCCTGGTTGCTGGGCGGGACCGATGCGTCCGCCAGCCCCGAGGAACCGCCGACCGTCGAGACCACCGTCGAAGCCCCGCAACTGATCCAGGATCCGGCCGGGTGGGCCAAGGCGCTCACCGACCGCATGCTCGACCGCCACCAGGCGCAGCGGCTCGTGCCGACGCAGG
>JAVXWK010000391.1:0-7748 GCA_032230575.1 Pseudonocardiales bacterium
CTCCGTGACCACCAGCGGAACCCCGCCGGCGTCGCGGGAGAGCCGTACCAGCAGCTCCGTGAACGCGTCGGCGTTCTGCTCCCACCCGAACCCGGTCAGCTCGCCCTGAGGCGGCTGCAGGGCCACCCCGCGCAGGCCCGCGTGCGGCCCGGCAGGCACGAAATCGGGATCGGCGGGCGCCACGCGCGTCGGGTTGTAGTAGTTGACGCCGATCCAGTCGATCGGGGTCGCGATGGTCTCCATGTCCCCGTCGCGGACCACATTCGTCCAGTCACCCAGCCAGGTGGTGTCCTGGAGGACGTCCAAGGGGTACCCGCGGCCGCAGATCGGGTCGAGCAGGATGCGGTTCTGCAGCCCGTCGACCTTCCGCACGGCCTCGGCGTCGTCGCCCCAGACGGTGCTGAAGTTGAGCACGATCGACAGCCGGTGCGACTCCGGTGCCTGCGCGCGCAACGCCTGGGTGGCGAGGCCGTGAGCCAGCAGCAGGTGGTGCGCCGCCTCCAGCGAAGCCACCGCGTCCGTGATGCCCGGCGCGTGGATTCCGTTGCCGTAGCCCAGAAACGCGGACACCCACGGCTCGTTCAGCGTCGTCCACGCCTGCACCCGGTCGCCCAGCCGGTCATGCACGAGGGCGGCATAATCGGCGAAGCGGTAGGCGGTGTCGCGGTTGCGCCAGCCGCCGAAGTCCTCCAGGACCTGCGGCAGGTCCCAGTGGTACAGCGTGACCAGCGGCTGGATGTCCTTCTCCAGCAACGAGTCCACCAGCCGGTCGTAGAACGCGAGCCCGCGCTCCTCGACCCGGCCGCTGCCGCTGGGCTGGATCCGGGGCCACGCGACGGAGAAGCGGTAGGAAGCCAGGCCCAGCGACTTCATCAGGTCCACATCGGACTCGTACCGCTTGTAGTGGTCGCAGGCCGGGTCGCCCGTGTCGCCGGCCAGCACCTTGCCGGGCGTCGCCGCGAACGTGTCCCAGATCGACGCGCCACGACCGTCCACTGTGGTCGAGCCCTCGATCTGGAACGCCGCGGTCGCCGCTCCCCACAGGAAGTCCGGCGGGAAGGTCAGCACCTCCTGCTCGACCTCGACGCCCGAGACGTCCGAGTCGGTCGTCATTCACTCATCCCTTCACCGCGCCCTGCATGATGCCGCCGACAATCTGACGGGACAGCAGGACGAAGATCGCGATCACCGGCAGCACCGCGAGCGAGGCACCGGCGAGCATCAACGAGTAGTCGGTGTAGTACCCGCTGGCCAGCGCCGACAGTGCGACCTGCACCGTAGGGCTGTCGTTGGGGTCAAGCACGATCAACGGCCAGAAGAAGTCGTTCCACGCCGTCATGAACGTGAACATGCCCAGCACGGCAGCTTGCGGCCGCACCGCCGGGAAGCCGACGTGCCAGAACGTCCGCAGCACCGAGCACCCGTCGACACGAGCCGCCTCGATCAGCTCGTACGGCACGGTCTCCTCGCACGCCTGACGCATCCAGAACACCGCGAACGACCCGATCAGCGCGGGCACGATCACCGCCTGCAGCGTGCCGTACCAGTCGAGGTCGGACATCAGCATGTACAGCGGGATCACGCCGAGCTGCGTCGGGACCATCGCGGTGCCGAGCACGACGATGAACAGCGAGTCGCGCCCCTTGAACCGCAGCCGCGCGAACGCGAACCCGGCGAGCGTGCCCAGCACGACGTTCGAGATCGCCACGGTCGCCGCCACGATGAACGAGTTCTGCATGGCGAGCCAGAAGTCGACGGTGTCGAAGACGCGGGTGATGTTCTCGAACAGGTTCCCGCCGGGAACCAGCGGCGGCACCTTCTCGCCCAGGACCGAGTTGTCCTTCGACGCCACGATGAACGAGTAGTACAGCGGGAACACCGACGCCGCGAGCACGGCGACCAGGAACCCGTAGAGCAGAGGGCCTGCCTTGGCGTTCTTCATGCGATCACCCCTTGCCCGCGATGCGCCGCGTCAGCGTGAAGTTGACGACGGCGACGAGCAGGACGACCACGAACAGCATCCACGCGACGGTGGCCGCGTACCCGGCGTCGAACAACCGGAAGCCCTTCTCGTACATGTACATCACCAGCGTCTGGAACTGCCGGTCGGAACCACCGCTCGAGTTGTTGGCGGCGAACCCGGGGTCGAACAGCGCGGGTTCGGCGAACAGCTGCAGACCGCCGATCGTCGACGTCACCACGGTGAACAGGATCGTCGGCCGGATCGACGGCACGGTGATCGACCAGAACATCCGCCAGCGCGACGCACCGTCCAAAGTGGCCGACTCGTACATGTCCTTCGGCACCGACTGCATGGCCGCCAGGTAGAGCAGCGTGTTGTACCCGGTCCATCGCCACATGACCATTGTGGACACCGCGAGGTGCGAGGCCCACGTCTCGGCACGCCAGTCGATCGGGTCGATGCCCACGAACCCGAGCAGGAAGTTCACGATGCCGAAGTCGCGGCCGAAGAACTGCGCGAACACCAGCGCCACCGCGGCGACCGAGATGACGTTGGGCAGCAGCACACCCGCCCGCCAGAACGCACTGCCCCGCAGGCCTCGGTCCAGCAGCGACGCGAGCCCCAGCGCGGCCAGCAGCTGCGGCACCGTCGAGAGCACGAACAGGCTGAGCGTGTTGAACAGCGCGTTCCAGAACTTGGCGTCACCGAACAGCTCGACGTAGTTGGCGAGACCGACGAATCCCTGGTTGCCGTCGATCAGCTGCCAGTCGTGCAGCGACACCCACGCCGTGTACACCAGCGGGTAGAGCCCGAAGATCCCGAACACCAGGAAGAACGGCGCGATGATCAGGTACGGCGTGTACTTGGCGTCCCAGTTGCTGAACCGGAAGCGCTTCGGTTCCGGAGAAGAAGGAACCGAGGCGGCCTGGGCCGCCTCGGTCTTCGTGCTGACCGCCGTCACTTGACGGCGTCCTGCGCTTCCTTCAACGCCTGCGTCCACGCGTCCGCGGCGGGCTGCTTGCCCTGTTCCACCCGCTGCAGCGCGCTGTTGAAGATGGGCGTGACCTTCGAGTCCTTCGTGCCGCGGTAGGTCGGCTTCAGCGACTCGGCGGAGGTCGCGAAGACCTTGCCCACCGGCGCGGAGTTGAAGTACTCGTTGACCGTCGCCTGCACCTCGGCGTCCTGGTAGACCTTCGGCTGGCTGGGCAGGTTGCCGGTCTCCTTGAAGATCCGCTTCTGCTGCTCAGGAGACGTCAGCCACTTGGCCAGCTCGTAGGCTTCCTTGGGGTGCTTGCCCTGCTTCGGGATCGCGAGGAACGAGCCACCCCAGTTGCCGCCACCGCCGGGCGCCGTCGTGACGTCCCACTTGCCGGCCGCGCCGTCACCGGCACCCGCCTTGATGAGCGCCATCGCCCAGGCCGGGCACGTAGTGGTGGCGAACGAACCCTGCTTCAGCGCGACGTTCCAGTCCTGGCTGAACGGCTCGAGGGCACCGGTCTGCTGCTTGGTGCCGAGCGCCGCCGCCGTGTCGAACGCCGTCTTGACCTTGTCGTTCTTGTCCGCGATGTAGGAGTCGTCCTTCGCGAAGTAGCCCTCCTCGGTCTGGTCGAGGATGGCCTTGTAGACGTTGCGGCCGGTGTCGACGAACTTCACGTTCGGCGTCTTGGCCGCGAACTGGTCCGCGGTCTTCGCGTAGTCGGCCCACGTCGGCCACAGCTTCGCGACGGCCTCGCGGTCCGTCGGCAGCCCGGCCGCCTCGAACAGGTCGCGCCGGTAGCAGAGACCGAGGCTGCCCATGTCCGTGCCCAGCCCGAGCACGAACTCGCCGTTCTCCGTGGTGCCCTGGTTCCACTTCCAGCCGGCCCACTGGTCCTTGAGGTCCTTGGCGCCGTAGTCCGCGAGGTTCACGAACTTGTCCTTGGACGCCCGGAACTGGGAGACCACACCTTCTTCCAGCGCCACGATGTCCGCCGCGCCACGACCACCCGCGAGCTGAGTCGCGAGCTGCGTGTTGTGCTGCTCCATCTTGACCTTGCGCTGCTCGATCTTGATGTTCGAGTGCGAGGCCTGGTACTCCTCGATCAGCTTGTCGTAACCGAAGTCGGAGAACAGGCCCAGCGACAGCTCGACCTTGCCGTCAGCCCCGGAACTCCCGCCGCATCCCGCGGCCAGAACCATCACGAGGGTCGCAGCGACGCTGCCGACCAGCCTTCTGCTCATCCGTCCTCCTCGACGACGCCGTGAGCGGCGCTTAACTGTGATGAGAGCGCTCTCACACTCAACCGGAGAGGCGCGGGTGTCAAGCGGTCGACATCGTTCCGTAACTTTGTAGGGGCAGGCAACAAAAACCTGTACCGGAACGGCGAGCGTCTGTCCGGGCCTGCCGGACGCGGGGCCCTCCCGTACTGCAGGACAGTACGAAAGCTCCCCGCGTACTACTCGGAAACACGAAAGAGGGACGACCGGGCCCTCGCTCCGGTCGTCCCTCACCCCAGGTAGAGGGGGTTTCGGGCCGAAAGTGACGCGCGCTGTCGAAGTTTTTTCGCGAACTGCTGGTTGAGTGCGCTCCGAGCGGGTACGCGGGGCCCCCGCGTACGCCAGGAGAGTACGAAAGGGCCCCGCGTACTGTTAGCAACTTCCGGGATGCGGAAATGCAGCGGAGGCCCGGTGCCCCGACAGCACCGGACCTCCACCGATCCCCCGAGCGCGCGGCCCCTGTTCCGCACGCTCGAACCCGCCTGGTTCGGCCCCCGACAGCCGGAGCCAGGCAGGGTGTCCTACGCCTCGGCCATGCCCGCGACCACGGAGTTGCGAGCGGCACGGCGAGCGGGCAGCGCGGCCGCGATCACCGCCGCGATCACCGCCAGGCCGAGCATGACCCCGATCTGACCGAACGGGATGGAGAAGCTGACCTGGAACTCCAAGTTGGAGATCGCCTCGACCAGCAGCCACCCGAACCCGGCGCCGAGCAGCACGCCCACGACCGCACCGATCAGGGCCATCAGGATCGACTCGACCACCAGCATCTGCCGCAGCTGGCCTCGGGTCAGGCCCAGGGCCCGCAGCAGAGCCGACTCGCGGGTCCGCTCCAGCACCGAGAGCGTCAGCGTGTTCGCGATGCCGAACAGGGCGATGATCAGCGCCAGGCCCACCAGGGCCCAGATGAACAGCAGCACCTGGTCGATCTGCCCGTTCAGCTCGGCCTTCGTCTCGGCCGCGGAGTTCAGCACCGCCACCGGTGAGGTCGCGATGACCCGTTCCAGGTCGGCACGCGCTGCCGCGATGTCGGTCCCGGGAGCGAGCTTGACCAGCAGCTTCTGGTAACCCTTCGGGGCTTCCTTCAGCATCGACTGAGCCGCGGGCAGCGTCACGATGCCGGCGCCGTAGCTGTTGTCCTTGATCAGCGCGACGACCTTGAACTCCTTGTCGTTGAGCTTCAGAGAAGACCCGATCGACAGGCTGGACTCCTTGGCGTCCTTCTCGCGCAGGATGATCTCGTTGTCCTTGAGACCGGTCAGCGTGCCGCCGGCCAGCTCGGGACGCACCAGGGAACCGATCGCGTCGGCCGGGAAGCCGGTGACGCTGCCGTACTGGAGCTTGTCGGACTCGCCGTACGCGTTGAGCTCCGGCGCGATCTGAGCGACGTTCTTCACCTTCGACAACTCGTCGGCGAACTTCTGCGTCAGCGGCGAGTTCCAGACGTTCGAGCTGACCTCGTAGTCGGCCGGGAACCGCTTGTCGACCTGCTGGTTCATCGTCTCGCGGCCACTACCGGCCACGACGGTCACCATCGCGACGATGGTCACGCCGATCATCAGCGCCGCCGTGGTGGCAGCGGTGCGCTTCGGGTTGCGGCCCGCGTTGGCCGAGGCCAGCTTGGCCGGGACGCCGCGCAGCGCCTTGCCGAACAGGCGGTTCACCAGCGGCACGTACAGAGGCCCGACGAGCAGGACCGCGAGCAGCAGCACCATCACGGCGCCGCCGGTGATGAACATCGCGGGCTCTTCCTTCTCCTGCTGCAGGCCGAGGTAGACACCGCCCGCGCCGATCAGGGCGATGAGCGTCGCGACGATGATCCGGACCTTGCCGGTGCGGGCCACGTCGTCATGGCTGTCCGGCTGCGAGCGCAGAGCGGCGACCGGGGCGACCTTCGTGGCGCGGCGAGCAGGCAGCACGGCCGACAGCACGGTCACGATCACGCCGACGCCGAAGCCGGCGGCGATGGTCACCCACGAGATCGGCAGACGGATCTGGACGTCGTCACCGCTCGGGCCGCCAACCGTGCCGACAAGGGCCTGCAGGCCCGCCGAAACACCGAGTCCGCCGAGAATGCCCAGCACGGACGCCGCAAGACCCATGAAGACGGCTTCCGCGAGCACACTGCGGAAGACCTGGCCACGCTCAGCACCGACGCAGCGCAGCAGCGCGAGCTCCTTGGTGCGCTGGGCGACGAGGATCGTGAAGGTGTTGTAGATGACCATGCCGGCGACGACGAGCGAGATCGCGGCGAACGCGAGGAGAAACGTCTTGATCTCGCCGGCGGCGTCACCGACCTGCGCCAGCGTGTCCTGGGTCAGCTTCTCGCCGGTCTGCACCTCGTAGCCGGTGCCGATGGCCTTGGAGATGTTGTCGACGAGCTGCTGCTGCGACACACCCGGCGCGGCCACGGCGACGATCTCGTAGATGCGCTGGTCCGGGATCAACGCGCGCAGGCCTTCCGGCGACAGCACGACGTGGTCGCTGCCGGACATCGACATGCTGCTCGCACCCTGCTGGTACGTGCCGACGATCGAGTAGGCGTGCTCGACGTTGTCCTGGTCGAGCAGCTTGAGCTTGTCGCCGACCTTGAGCTTCGCGACCTGCGCGGTCTTGACGTCGATCGCGGCCTCGTCCGCCTTGGCGGGGTACTTGCCGTCCTTGAGGTTGAAGTCGCGCAGCTTCTCGGTCGTCGGCAACGGCTGGACCGCGGCGTTGCGCGCCTTGCCCTCGCTGCCGAGCAGTGCGGCGCTTGCGTACTCACGCGAGTCGGCGCCCGCGACGCCCGGCGTGTTGCGGATCTTCGACAGGAACTCGAGCGGAATGCCCTTGTCCCGGTTCGGGCTGTTCTCCCCCATGTGCACCGCGGCGTCGACGTTGCGGGCGCTGCGGGCGAAGTTGTCCTTCGTCTGGGCTTCGACGGCGTCGCCGAGCACGAGCGTGCCCGTCACGAACGCGACGCCGAGCGCGATGGCGATGCTGGACAGCACCAGCCTCGCCGTGCGGGCTCGCAGGCCCGCAAGGATCGTCTTCAGCATGTTTTTCTCACGCCCCCAGGTGCGTGAGAGCGTTGACGACGGACTCGGTGGTGGGCTGGTGGATCTCGCCCGCGAGACGGCCGTCGGCGAGCAGCACCACGCGGTCCGCGTAGCTCGCGGCCACCGGGTCGTGCGTCACCATGATCACGGTCTGGCCCAGCTCGCGCACCGAGTTGCGCAGGAACAGCAGCACCTCGGCGCCGGAACGGGAGTCCAGGTTGCCGGTCGGCTCGTCGGCGAACACCACCTCCGGCCGCGACACCAGTGCCCGGGCCAGCGCGACCCGCTGCTGCTGGCCGCCGGACAGCTCGCTGGGCCGATGGTCCAGCCGCCCGGTGATGCCCAGGACGCCGGCGAGGTGGGCGAACAGCCCGTGCTCGGCGGGCCGGCCCGCCAGGTCGAGCGGCAGCATGATGTTCTGCGCGGCGGTGAGCTGCGGCAGCAGGTTGAACGACTGGAACACGAACCCGATCCGCTCCCGGCGCACCCGG
>JAVXWK010000394.1:0-4752 GCA_032230575.1 Pseudonocardiales bacterium
GGCGATGACACGTCCGAACTCGTCCAGGACGTGAGCGACACCGAGCAGGTCCACCGCGAGGATCGCCGCCGGCGACGCCTGCACCGGTGACAGGCCTGCGGTGTGGGCGACCTGGGTGACGCTGCCCAGGGCCGCGGCCTTCTGGGCGAGCACGGTGACCGATTTGTGCGACGACACGTCGACCGGCAGCGTGGTGACGTTGTGACCGTCGCCGCGCAGCGTTTCGGCGGCAGTGTGCAGCGTGGTCTCGTTGAAGTCGGCGAGCAGCACGACCTTTCCGGCGCCGAGGCGGCGGGCGATCGCCTGTCCCATGCCTCCGGCGCCGATGACGACCAGGACCTGGTTCTTCATGACACACTCAGCCCGCGGCGCAGATCGGCGAGGGTGTCGGCGATCATCCGTTTGCTCACGGTGGCATCGATCGCGTGGATCGAGCCGTGGTACGTGCCCTGGTAGTTGCGCAACTCGGTCGGCACACCGGCCTGCATGAGGCGCTGGGCGTAGGCGATTCCTGCGTCCCGCAGCGGGTCGAACCGGTACTTCGTGGGCATGGCGACTCCACGGTCAAATGTCCACAATGGATGAGTTTCGAGAAGGAATGGCGGAGCAGGGAATGGCTCGGACGCCAACGCGTTGAACGGGTGTTCTGTCTGTTACCAGGCGACGGGGAGTTCGTGGACGCCGTAGGTGGTCAGGCCGTGCCGGTACTTGATCTGTTCGATGGGCACCGCGAGCCGCAGGTTCGGCAGCCGGCGCAGCAGGGTGGGCAGCGCGATCTGGAGTTCCAGGCGGGCGAGTGCCTGGCCGAGGCATTGGTGGATGCCGAAGCCGAACGCGACGTGCGAGCGGGCGTTGCGCCGGTCGATGTCGAACGTGTCCGCGCCGGTGAAGACGGACGTGTCGCGGTTGCCGGCGGGCAGGCCCATGATCAGGCCTTCACCCGCGCGGACGAGTTGCCCGCCGATGGTGACGTCCTCGGTGGCCACCCGCACCACCATGTCCTGGACGATGGTGAGGTAGCGCAACAGCTCCTCGACCGCGTTCGCGATCACCTTGGGGTCGTCGGTGTCCCGCAGCCGCGCCGCTTGCTCGGGGTTCTCCAGCAGGGCGAGCGTGCCCAGAGCGAGCATGTTGGCGGTGGTCTCGTGCCCGGCGATCAGCAGGATGATGCCGGTCATCGCCGCACCCTCGCGACTGAACTGGCCGGTGACGACCTGCTCGGTGACCAGCCGGCTGATCAGGTCGTCGCCTGGCTCCTGTTCCTTGCGCTTCACCAGTTCGAGCAAGTAGCCGAACAGTTCTCGCTGGGCGGTTTGTTTCTCCTCGGGGGTGGCGGCGTTGTTGTTCACGGTTTCGCTGTGTTCCTGGAAGAACTGGTGGTCGTCGTAGGGCACACCGAGCAGCATCGAGATCACCAGCGACGGGATCGGCAGCGCGAACGCGTGCACCAGGTCCGCCGGCGCCCCCTTGCGGATCATCTGCTCGATGTGCTCGTCCACCAACTGCTGAATCTGCGGGCGCTTCTGCTCCACCTGCTTGACCGTGAAGTCCTTGGTGAGCATGCGGCGTAGCCGGGCGTGTTCGGGGTCGTCCATCCTCGCGAACGTCGGCGGCTGCTGCGCGGCGTCCGGGGTCCACCCCGGGAAGTCGGGGCGTTGGTAATCCGCGCTGATCCGCTGGTCGGCCAACACGGCACGGATGTCCTCGTAGCGGGTCACCACCCACACCGGCGCCCCGTTCCACATCGCCCGCCCGAGCCTCTCGCCCTCACGCCAGTCCACGTGCTTGGGCGGCGGGTCGAACGGGCAACGTGCGTCCCGCGGTCCGGGGAACTCCGGAAGTCCTGTCGTGTCGGTCTTGTCGGCGGTGGTCATCGGGAACTCCTTGAGGTTGTTCGGTTTCAGGCGGCAGTGGCGATCATGGCGGCGTCCCAGGTGCTGCGGGACGCGATGAGGGCGCGCCAGGAGCGCAGGGCCTTCGGTGACACGCCCGCGGCGGTCACACCGACCAGGCGGTCCTCTTTGCGGTAGGCGACGAGGAACCGGCCTTCGCCGGTCAGGTCGCCGTCGACGACGGCGGCTTCGTCGTGGTCGCGCGGGTGTCCGTAGATCTGGATCTTCATGTCGTACTGGTCGGACCAGACGTAGGGCACCGGCGCGAACGGCCGCGGCTGGTCGGGGGTGAGCAGGTTGCGGGCGACGGTCATGCCCTGCTCGGCGGCGTTGGTGCGGTGCTCGATCCGCATGTCCGCGCCGAACAGCGGGTTGTGCCAGCGGGCCACGTCGCCCACGCCGTACACGCCCGGCGCGGCCGAGCAGTGCAGGTCGCAGACAAGTCCGTTGTGGACGGTCAGACCGCTGCCGTTCAGCCATTCGGTGTTGGGCACCGAACCGATGGCCACCAGCACGTCGTCCGCCGCGATCACGGTCCCGTCGGCCAGTTGAACACCGGCGACCGCCCCTGCCGTGCTCGGGATCCCGGCGACCGCGACCCCGGTGTGCAGCTGGACTCCGTGGTCGCGGTGGACCTGGGCGAGGTAGCGGCCGACCGCCGTGCCGACCGCCGGCTCCAGCGGAACCTCGGCGGCCTCCAGCATCGTGACGTCGACGCCGAGCTTCCTGGCGACGGCGGCGACCTCGGCTCCGATGAATCCTGCGCCGACGATCACCAGCCGGCGACCGGGAACCAGACGCTCCTTCAGTGCCAGCGCGTCTTCCAGGGTGCGCAGCGTGTGCACCCCGGCCACGCCCTCGGTTCCGGGCAGGCGCCGGGCACGAACACCGGTCGCGACGACCACGGCCTCGTACGGCAGGCTGCTGCCGTCGGCCAGCGTGACCGTCCGTCCCACTGGGTCGAGGCCGCTCGCGCGCACGCCCAGGCGCACGTCGAGGTCCAGAGCGTCGACGTCCGCCTCCCGCCGCAACGGCAGCCGGTCCGGCGACCACTCCCCGGTCAGGATCTGCTTCGACAGCGGCGGGCGATCGTAGGGCCGGTGGGTTTCCTCGCCCACCAGCGTGATCGCGTCCCGGCAACCCAGTCGCCGCAGTGCTTCCGCGGTGGCCACCTGCCGAGGCACCGACGATCACCACGCGCTTCATGACTCGATCAGATGGATGGCCGCGGCCGGGCACACCATCGCCGACTCGCGAACCACGTCGTGGTGTTCCTCGGCGGGCGTCTCGTCCAGCAGCACCACGATGCCGTCCTCGTCGCGCTGGTCGAACACCTCCGGCGCGAGCAGTACGCACTGCCCCGCGCCAACACATTTGACGTCGTCGATCTCGACCTTCACGGAAATCTCCCTCCACATCGGACAGCTCTACGAACTGACTGGGGCCTGCCACAGCGCGACGATCGCGTCGATCAGGCTGGTGGCGAGCTCGTCCCAGCTCACGGCGACGGGGTTGTGTTCGCTGCTTCCGTCCGCGAGCGCGCGTTCCTGGTCCACGCTCATCTGCACCATCAGGTGGCGGGCCATGGACCACCGTTGTGCGCGCACCACAGGCGGCAGGTCGGGCACCCACCCGTTCAACCTCTCCAGCAGCATCCGCAACGACGGCGACGCGAGAGACTCCTCGATCGTGATGTCGTGCAGGGCGGGGTCGGACATCACCTGGGCGAGGAACCGGGCGTACCAGCTCGGACTGCCCAGCTCCGCGAGGTGCTCCGTGAGCGACCGCACGAAGCAGGCCACCCAGTCGCGCAACTCGGCCGAGCCCGCGATCTCCGCCATCATGTACACCCGCAGGTGCTCGATCTGCTCGGTGTGCCCGCGGGTGATCGCCCGGACGAGGTCGGCTTTCGTGCCGAAGTGGTAGCTGACCGCCGCGGTGTTGCTCTGCCCGGCGGCCTCGCCGATCTGACGGTTGGACACCGCGTGCATCCCGTACTCGGCGAACAACCGCTCCGCCGTGGCCAGGATCAGCTCCCGCGTCGCGCTGCCGCGTTCCGGCCGCACGGTCTTGCCGGCCATCGCCGCTCGCGGACCTATGTGCTTTCCGCCGTTTCGATGCATCGCATCCTCCGTACAGCCGGTCTCTCGCGACGTCATCAGTTAAGCGCACCTCACGCATCAAGTCAAACACATGCTTTAATTCGTTCGACCAGGCGCGCTGTTTGATCTTTCGTGAGGAGCCTTCATGTCCCATGCCTCTGCCCTGCTCACCGGCACCGGAGCCGCCGGCCCGCCACGAACGCGCGGGGTCGTGCCGGTCCTGGCCTTCTCCGGGATCGTGGTCTCGCTGATGCACACGCTGGTGATCCCGCTGGTCCCCGACCTGCCCCGGCTGCTGAACGCAAGCCCTGCCGACACCACCTGGGCGGTCACCGCCACCCTGCTCGCCGCCGCGGTCGCCACTCCGGTCATGGGCCGGCTGGGCGACATGTACGGCAAACGGCGAATGCTGCTGATCAGCCTGAGCATCCTGGTGGCCGGATCCGCCGTCACCGCACTGGCCGGCTCGCTGATCCCCATGATCATCGGGCGGGCGCTGCAAGGCCTGTCCGGCGGCGTCATCCCGCTGGGCATCAGCATCATGCGCGACGAACTACCGCCCGAACGCCTCGGCGCGGCGACCGCGACCATGAGCTCGTCCCTCGGCGTCGGCGGCGCACTGGGCCTGCCCGCGGCGGCGCTCATCGCGGAGAACCTCAGCTGGCATGCACTGTTCTGGACCGCCGCCGCCGTGGGCAGCATCGCCCTGGTACTCGTGTTCGTCTTCGTGCCGGAATCACCGGTCCGCACCGGCGGCC
>JAVXWK010000260.1:0-20243 GCA_032230575.1 Pseudonocardiales bacterium
GAGAGGACACCGGCCACGTGGGCGGCGGCGATCTCACCGATGGAGTGGCCGACGAGAGCGTTGACCTTCACGCCCCACGAGCGGACGAGGCGGAACAGGGCGACTTCGAAAGCGAACAGGGCTAGCTGGGCGTTGCCGGTCTGCTGGAGGTCTTCCTCGGAGGAGCCCCACATGACGTCGCGAACGGGCAGGCGGTCGAGCACCTCGTCGAGCGCGGCGGCGAACGCCGGGTAGCGCGCGTAGAGCTCGCGGCCCATGCCGAGACGTTGCGATCCCTGGCCGGAGAACAGGAACGCCACCTTGCCCGGCGCCACCTCACCCTCGACCACGGCAGCGTCGGCATTCTCGGTTGCGAGAGCCACTAGCGAACGCAATAGGCTCTCACGATCGTTAGCCACTATCGCTGCCCGCTGATCGAACGCCGAACGCGTTGTCGCCAGTGAGAAAGCCAAGTCGTGCAACGAGACGTCAGACGACTCGACGAACGAACGAAGGCGCGCGGCCTGTCCCCGCACGGCACGGCGGGTGCGGCCGGACAACACCACCGGCACGACGACGTCCGAAGGCGCGGAACCCGGAACGTCGGCGGCCGGCGGCTGCTCGATGATGACGTGCGCGTTGGTGCCGGAGATGCCGAACGACGAGACACCCGCGCGCCGCGGCCGGGCGACGGCGGGCCAGGAACGCGACGACGTCAGCAGCTCGACGGCGCCCTCGGACCAGTCGACGTGGGAGGAAGCCGTGGTGACGTGCAAGGTCTGCGGCACGACGCCGTGACGCATCGCCTGCACCATCTTGATCACGCCGGCGACACCCGCGGCGGCCTGTGTGTGGCCCATGTTCGACTTCACCGAGCCGAGGAGCAGCGGTTCGGTGCGGTTCTGGCCGTAGGTGGCCAAAAGTGCCTGCGCCTCGATCGGGTCGCCCAGCGTCGTGCCGGTGCCGTGCGCCTCGACGACATCCACATCGGACGAAGCGAGCCCGGCATTCGCCAGCGCGGCGCGGATCACGCGCTGCTGAGCAGGTCCGTTCGGTGCCATCAGGCCGTTCGACGCGCCGTCCTGGTTCACGGCCGAGCCGCGGATGACGGCGAGAACGGGGTGACCGTTGCGCCGAGCGTCGGAAAGGCGCTCCAGCACGACCACACCGGCACCCTCGGACCAGCCCACACCGTCGGCCGAGTCGGAGAACGCCTTGCAGCGGCCGTCCGGTGACAGGCCGCGCTGCCGGGAGAACTCGATCAGCGCGGTCGGCGTCGACATGACCGTCACACCACCGGCCAGTGCGAGCGAGCACTCCCCCGCACGCAACGCCTGCATGGCCCAGTGCATTGCCACCAGAGAAGAAGAGCAGGCTGTGTCTACCGTGACTGCCGGACCTTCGAGGCCCAGGGTGTAGGAGACACGACCGGACACAATGGACGGCGAAGTGCCGGATCCCTGGAAGCCCTCGAAGTCACCGCCGCCCAAACGTGCCCCGTAGTCGTTGTACATGACGCCCGCGAAGACGCCGGTTTGCGTGCCGCGCAAGGACACCGGGTCGATTCCGGCGTGTTCGATCGCCTCCCAGACGACCTCCAGCAGGATGCGCTGCTGCGAGTCGGTGCCGAGAGCCTCGCGGGGTGACATGCCGAAGAACCCGGCGTCGAACTCGCCCGCGTCGTGCAGGAAGCCGCCGGAGCGCGAGTACGTCGTGCCGGGGTGGTCGGGGTCGGGGTGGTAGAGGTTCTCCAGGTCCCAGCCGCGGTTCGACGGCAGGCCGGAGACCGCGTCGCCGCCCTCGGACACCATGCGCCACAGGTCGTCCGCCGAGCCGATGCCGTCCGGGTAGCGGCAGCCCATGCCGACGATCACGATCGGGTCGTCCGAGCCGGCGGCCTGGACCTGAAGCGGCACAACGACATCGGCGGCGCCGTCGAACAGCTCGTCCAGCAGGTGTGCGGACAGTGCGACCGGGGTCGGGTAGTCGAACACCATCGTCGCGGGCAGGCGCAGACCGGTCACGGCGGTCAGCTGGTTGCGCAGCTCGACCGCGGTCAGTGAGTCGAAGCCCAGGTCCTGGAACTGGCGCGTGGACTCGATCTCGTCGCCGGTCGAATGGCCGAGCACGGCCGCGACCTGACCGCGGACCAGCTCCAGCACCGCGTCGGAGCGCTCCTCCGCGCCGAGGCCGGACAGCCTGCGGATCAACGTGTCCGCGGTCTCCGAGCCCGAGGCCGAGCGGCGCGTCCGGACGCGGATCAGGCCGCGCAGCAACGGCGGCACCTCGCCGCGCTGCCGCAACGTGGCCAGGTCGAGTCGTGCGGGCACCAGGGCGGCGGCCGTGGACGCCACGGCGCGGTCGAACAGGGCGAGGCCCTGCTCGACCGTCAGCGGCGGCATGCCGGTCCGGGTCATGCGCTCGGCGTCGGCCTCGGTGAGCATGCCGTCACCGGCCCACGCGCCCCACGCCAGCGAGACAGCGGGAGCACCGGTCGAACGGCGGAACTCCGCCAAGGCGTCCAGGAAGTGGTTGCCTGCCGCGTAGTTGGCCTGTCCGGCCGTTCCCCACGTGCCGGCCAGCGACGAGAACAGCACCAGTGGCACGCCGGGGAACGCGACGTGCAGGTTCCAGGCGGCGTCGACCTTCGGCGCCAGCACCGGGTGCAGCCGCTCCGGCGTGAGCGACGAGATGACGCCGTCGTCCAAGACGCCAGCGCTGTGCACGACGGCGGTGATCTCGTGTGCTGAGACCAAAGCAGCGACCGCCGAGGCATCGGTGACGTCACAGGCCACCACGGAAACGTTGGCGCCCAATGACTCCAGTTCCGACACGTCACCCGTGCCGCGACGCGACACCAGCACGAGCTCACGCACGCCGTACTCGCTGACCAGGTGCTTGGCGACGATCTTGCCCAGGCCACCGGTGCCGCCGGTGATCAGGACCTTGGAGCCCCACTCAATGGGAGTTTCTTCTATGTCGGCACGGGCCAGGCGCGGCGCGTAGACCTCGCCGTCTCGCAACGCCAGCTGCGGCTCCTCGGAGGCGACAGCGGCAGCGAGCGCGGCGTTGGAGGCGTCGGTGCCGTCGAGCTCGATCAGCGAGAAACGTCCTGGCGACTCGGACTGCGCCGAACGCACCATGCCCCACACCGCGGCCGACGCGAGGTCGGCGCTGTTCGTGACGAAGACGACTCGCTCGTCACGTTCTTCTTGCAGCAGGCCGAGAACTCGCTCGGTCAGTTCGTGCACGGATGCGACGACGTCTTCGTTGCCTTGCAGCGAGATGACAAGGGCATCGGAGTCGGCGGCCGGAACCGTCACGGGCACCCAGTCGACCTGGAACAGCGAGTCGCGGTCCACAGTGGACTCATTTGCGACCGCGCGCACCACCAGTGAGTCGATCGAGGCGACCGGCTTGCCGGCACCGTCGACAGCCGCGATGGCGTAGGCGTTGTCGCCGGAACGGGTCAGGCGGACGCGCAGCGTGGAGGCGCCGGTCGCGTGCAGCGAGACGCCTTCCCACGAGAACGGCAGCCCTGCCTCGCCCTCACCCGAGATCAGCGCGGCGTGCAGGGCGGAGTCGAGAAGTGCCGGGTGCAGGCCGAAACCGGCCGGGTCGACGCCTTCGGGGAGTGAGACCTCGGCGTACGTGACGCCGTCGTTCGCGCGCCAGGCTTTTTGCAGCCCCTGGAAGACAGGCCCGTACTCGAAACCCATCGCGGCGAAGTTCTCGTAGCAGCCGTCGGTGTCGAGCGGTGCGGCACCGGCGGGCGGCCACACCGAGGTGTCGAAGGCGGCTTCGCGGGCGGGTGCGCCCAGGACGCCGATCGCGTGCTGCGTCCAGGGTTCGTCGTCGGAACCCTCGGCGCGCGAGTAGATCTTGACGGTGCGGCGGCCGTTGGCGTCGGCGTTGCCGATCCACAGCTGCACCTGGACGCCGCCGCGTTCGGGGACGATCAGCGGTGCGGTGAGCGTGAGTTCTTCGACGCGGTCGCAACCGACCTCGTCGCCCGCGCGGATCGCGAGCTCGAGGTAAGCCGTGCCGGGCAACAGAACCGCGCCGCGCACGGCGTGGTCGACGAGCCACGGGTGGGTCTGACGGGTGAGGCGGCCGGTGAGCAGCGCGCCGTCCTGGTCGGCGAACGAGACGGTCGCCGTGAGCAGCGGGTGGTGTGCGGCGCCGAGACCGGCGGCGCGCGGGTCGTGGAAACCGCCGCCGCCCTTGGGCCAGTAGTGCTTGGTCTGGAACGCGTACGTGGGCAGGTCGATGCGCTTGGCGTTGGTGTGCGCGAAGTACGTGTGCCAGTCGATCTTGGTGCCGCGGACGTGGAGGTTCGCGAGCGCGGTGGTGATCGCTTCGACCTCGTTGCGGCCCTTGCGGAGCAGCGGGACGGCGCCTTCCTCGACCAGTGCGGAGAGGATGCCGTCGGGGCCGATCTCGACGAACTGGGTGACGCCGTGGGTGGTCAGCCAGTTGATGCCGTCGGCGAACCTGACTGCTTCGCGGACGTGGCTGACCCAGTAGTCGACTGTGGTGATCTGCTCGACGCGGGCCTGCTCGCCGGTGAGGTTCGAGATGAGCGGGATGATCGGCGCCTCGAACGTGATCTCGGCGATGGCGGCGCGGAAGTCGTCGAGCATCGGCTCCATCAGCGGCGAGTGGAACGCGTGGGAAACCCTGAGCTGCTTGGTCTTTTCGAAATGCTTTGTGACTTCGAGGGCTGCTGCTTCGGTGCCGGCGATGACGATGCCGGCCGGGCTGTTGATGGCAGCGATGGAGACGCCGTCGGTCAGGTGCGGGGTGATCTCGTCCTCGGTGGCCTGGAGCGCGATCATCACGCCGCCCGGCGGGAGGTTCTGCATCAGGGTGGCGCGGGCGGTGATGAGCTTCGCGGCGTCTTCGAGGCTGAACACACCCGCGATGTGGGCGGCGGCGATCTCGCCGATGGAGTGGCCTGCCACGAAGTCCGGTTTCAGGCCCCACGACTCGGCGAGGCGGTAGAGGGCGACCTCGATGGCGAACAGCGCGGGCTGGGTGTGCTTGGTCTGGTCGAGGGCCTCTTCGTTGTCGCCCCAGATGATGTTCCTGAGGTTCGGGTCGAGGTGGTTCAGGACCGCGTCGAACGCCTCGGCGAAGGCCGGGAAGCGCGCGTAAAGGTCTTTGCCCATGTTCGTGCGCTGAGCGCCCTGGCCGGTGAACAGGAAGGCCTGCTTGGCGCGGACGGCGGTGCTTTGGGTGAGGCCGGGGGCTGGGATGCCGTTGGCGAGGGCTTCGAGGCCGGTGCGGAGGTCGCCGACGATGGCCGCGCGGTGGTCGAACGACGCGCGGGTGGTCGCGAGAGAGTAGGCGAGGTCGAGGCTGTCGAGCGCGCCGGCCGGCTCGCGGGCGTCAACGGCGGACAGCAGGCGCTCGGCTTGGGCGCGCAACGCCTCACGGGAGCGGCCCGAGAGCAGGAACGGCACGGTGCCGGGCTCGATCGGCGGGGCCCCGGCGCTCGGAATCGATACGGATTCGCGGGCCCCCTGGGGGGAGCCACCCCCCATCCCAATCATCTCAGGCAGGTCTGACAATTCCTGGCCGGCCGGTTCTGGGGCGGGCGCTTCCTCGATGATCGTGTGGGCGTTGGTGCCCGAGAGGCCGAACGAGGAGACGGCGGCGCGGCGGGGCTGGCCCGTGGCAGGCCAGGGGGTGGTCGAGGTGACCAGCCGGACGGCGCCCGCGTCCCAGTCGACGTGGGTGGACGGGGTGTCCACGCCCAGGGTGGGCGGGACCACGCCCGCGCGGATGGCCATGATCATCTTGATCACGCCGGCCACGCCCGCGGCGGCTTGGGTGTGGCTGATGTTGGACTTGATCGAGCCGAGCAGCAGGGGCTGCGCGGCCGAGCGGCTGCGGCCGTAGGTGGCGAGCAGGGCCTGGGCCTCTACCGGGTCGCCCAGGACAGTGCCGGTGCCGTGCGCCTCGACCACGTCGATCTGGTCGCTCGACAGACGCGCGTTGACCAGGGCGGCCTGGATGACGCGTTGCTGGGAGGGGCCGTTCGGGGCGGTCAGGCCGTTGGAGGCGCCGTCCTGGTTGACCGCCGAGCCGCGCAGGACGGCCAGAACCTCATGCCCATTGCGGCGAGCGTCCGACAAGCGCTCCAACACCAGCATGCCGACGCCCTCGGACCAGCCCGTGCCGTCGGCCGAGTCGGAGAAGGAGCGGCAGCGGCCATCGGACGAAAGGCCGCCCTGGCGGGAGAATTCCACGAAGGTCGCCGGGTTGGCCATGACGGTGACGCCACCGGCCAGAGCCAGGGAGCTCTCCCCCGCGCGGAGGGACTGCATCGCCAGATGCATTGCCACCAAAGAAGAAGAGCAGGCCGTGTCCAGAGTGACCGACGGGCCCACGAAGCCGAGGGTGTAGGAGATGCGGCCCGAGATCACCGAGTTCGAGGAACCCAGCAGGACCATGCCCTCGCCGCCCTCGCCGGGGCCGAGCTGGTAGTCCTGGTTCATCGCACCCGCGAAGACCGCGGTCGAGGAGCCCTTCAACGCGTGCGGGTCGATGCCCGCGCGTTCCAGGGCTTCCCAGGTGACCTCGAGCAGCACGCGCTGCTGCGGGTTCATGCCCAGGGCCTCGCGTGGCGAGATGCCGAAGAAGTCGGCGTCGAACTCGCCCGCGCCTTCCAGGAAACCGCCCTGGTCGCTCGACGACAGGGCGAGCATCTCCGGGTCCCAGCCGCGATCCGTGGGAAACGCGCGGATGCCGTGCTCGCCGTTCACGACCATCTGCCACAGATCTTCGGGACTGCGCACCCCGCCGGGGAAGCGGCAGCCGATGCCTACGACGGCGATCGGTTCCGACGCGGCCGACTCGAGGTCCTGCAGGCGCCTCTTGGTGCGCTGAAGGTCCGTACTGGCCCGGCGGAGGTAGTCCCGGAGCTTCTGTTCGTTGTCCATCCCTCAACCCATCTCGAGACGCGACCTGTCAGGAATCCTCGCGTCCGAGCGCCTGGCATACCCCTAGAAACGACCAGGGGCGCCCCTACGACGAGGGACGCCCCTGAATGCAAAGCACTTACCAGGTAACGGGAAGCTCTCGCAGCGAGTAGACGATCGCACCGTCGCGGAAGCGGATTTCATCGGCGGCCTTGGCCAACGCCAGCGTGGGAATGCGGGTGATCAACGTCAGCAGGGCCACCTGAAGCTCCACACGGGACAGGAACTTCGCGATGCAGCTGTGAATGCCGTGCCCGAACGCCAGCGGAGTCGAGTCCTTCCGCGTGATGTCCAGCGAGTCGGGATCGGCATACACCGACTCGTCGCGGTCGGCGGAGGACAAAAGCGCGATGATCCCCTCCCCCGCCTTGATCGGCTGCCCGGCGATCTCCAGGTCCACTTTGGCCACCCGGCCGACACCGCACTGCATGACGTTCTGGTGCCGCAACAACTCCTCGACGGCACCGACGATCAGGTCCGGGTTCTCACGCAGTTTCGCGAGCTGTTCCGGGTGTTCCAGAAGCGTCAGGATGCTCAGAGAGATCGACGACGCAGTGGTGTCGTAGCCGGCGGACAGCAGCATCATGCCGATGACCACGGCTTCTTCGCGTTTCAGCTCGCCCGCGGCCATCTGATTGGACACGAGACGGCCCAGCACGTCGTCGGTCGGCTCTTTTTCCTTCTGGGCCACCAGCTTCGTCAGGTAGCCGAACAAAGCGCCTGCCGCAGCGTTGCGGTGCGCCTGCGAGGACGTGGTTTCGACCAGGGTGTTGATCCAGCGGCCGAACGCCAGACGGTCCTTGTAGGGGACGCCCAGAAGCTCGCACACCACGGTCAACGGGATCGGGCGCGCGAAGTGCGTGACCAGGTCGACCGGCTGCGGCAGCTTCAGGATCGCGTCGATCCGCTCGTCCACCAGCTTCTGCGCCGAAGGACGGACCTCCTCGGCCTTCTTCTTGGTGAACATCGACATGATCATGCGCCGGTAGCGGGTGTGGTCAGGCGGGTCGACCGTCACGAACGCGCCCGGCTGCGGGTCGACCGGGAACAGGTACCGCGGGTAGCCGGGGTTCATCACCTCGGCCGAGAAACGTTCTGTGTCAGCCAGCAACGCCCGCACGTCGTGATACCGGGCGACCAGCCACGCTGTGTCGCCCGCCGGTGTCGTCACCTTCTGCACCGGCCGGTCGGCGCGCAACCGGCCGTACTCCGGCGGCAGGTCCAGCGGCCGGTGCGGATCGCGGGCGAACGGGAACGGGCACGCCGAAGCCGGCGCGACTACTTCTTCCGTCATCGCGGGAACCTTCAGGTAGAGGTGCGGAATCGGTTGATCGCGCCGAGATTTCTGTCGCGCAGCTCGTGGTCCAGCACGCCGAGGCCCTCGGACGGCGCCAGGCACAGCACGCCGACCTTGCCCTGGTGGGCGTTGCGGTGCACGTCGAACGCCGCCTGACCCGTCTCGTCGAGCGAGTACACCCTGGACAGTGTCGGGTGGATCTTCCCCTTGGCCACCAGGCGGTTCGCCTCCCACGCCTCGCGGTAGTTCGCGAAATGGGAGGACACGATCGACTTCAGGTTCATCCACAGGTAGCGGTTGTCGTACTGGTGCAGATATCCCGAGGTAGAAGCGCAGGTGACGATCTTGCCGCCCTTGCGCGCCACGAAAACCGAGGCACCGAACGTCTCACGGCCTGGGTGTTCGAAGACGATGTCAGGGTCCTCGCCGCCGGTCAGCTCACGAATCCGCGCACCGAAACGCTTCCACTCACGCGGATCCTGCGTGTGCTCGTCCTTCCAGAAACGGTAGCCCTCAAGAGACCGGTCGATGATAAACGACGCGCCCATCGCACGGCAGAGCTCGGCCTTCTCCGGCGACGACACAACGCAGACAGGAGTCGCGCCGCCGTTCAACGCGAACTGCGTGGCATACGAGCCGAGTCCGCCCGAAGCGCCCCAGATCAGGACCGTGTCGCCCTGCTTCATGTTGCCGCCGTTGACCGACACGAGCTGGCGATAAGCCGTCGAGTTGACCAGACCGGGCGAAGCGGCCTCCTCCCACGTCAGGTGCTCGGGCTTCGGCATCAGCTGGTTCGCCTTGACCAGCGCCAGATCGGCCAGCCCGCCGAAGTTCGTCTCGAAACCCCAGATCCGCTGCTGCGGGTCCAGCATCGAGTCGTTGTGGCCGTCCGGGTGCTCCAGCGGCACGTCCAGGCAGTGCGCGACAACCCGGTCACCGGGCTTCCACACGGAAACGCCAGGCCCGACGCGCAGCACCACACCGGCGAGATCGGAGCCGACCACGTGGTACGGCAAGTGGTGCTTGCCGCCCAAACGACGAAGGAACCCGAACGTCGACACCGGCTCGAAGATCGAGGTCCACACGGTGTTGTAGTTGATCGCGGACGCCATCACGGCGATCAACGCCTCACCCGGAGCCAGCGATGGCGTCGCGACCTCGCGGACCTTCAGCGACTGCCGCGGGTCCTTGTCGCGAGTCTCCAGACCCGCGAACATCTCCGCGTCGCTCTCCTCCACGACCACGGCGCGGTAGCTGCCAGGCACCGGTAGCGCTTCGAAGTCCCTCGCCACCGCGTCGTCCGATTCGATGGCGCTGAGGATTTCGCTCATGCACTAGACGGTAGGAGAGCGAACGCTAGGGAATCTCCGTGAGAAACTGCGGTCTGCTGGACCGCGTGCTCGTCAGATTCCTGAACCACCACCTCCGGCCGTACCGGGGAACACTCGTGCTCCTGGTGGTGCTGCAGCTGGTCCAGACCGCCGCTACCCTGCTGCTGCCCACGCTCAACGCGCAGATCATCGACAACGGGGTGCTCCTCGGCGACGCCGGCTACATTTGGAGCACCGGAGCGACCATGCTCGGCGTGGCGGCCGTGCAGATCCTCACCGCGAGCGGCGCCATGCTGCTGAGCTCCCGCGCGTCCTCCGGCCTCGGCCGCGACCTGCGGCAGAAGGTGTTCCGCAAGGTCATGAGCCTGTCGGCCCGCGAGGTCGACCAGATCGGCGCGCCGTCGCTGATCACCAGGACCGTCAACGACGTCGGGCAGGTTCAGAGCATCGTGCTGACCACCGCGGACGTCGCGGTGTCGGCGGTCATCATGTGCGTCGGCGGTGTCGCGCTGGCGCTGGTGCAGGACGTGCCGGTGTCCACGATCCTGATCGCGCTGGTCGTGATCGTGATCATCGGTCTCGTGCTGATGCTGGGCAGGCTCTCGCCGTTCTACGAGGCCATGCAGCGCTTCCTCGACCGCATCAACCACCTGCTGCGCGAGCAGATCACCGGAGTGCGGGTGATCCGGGCGTTCGTCCGCGACCCGCACGAGCGCGGCCGCTTCGACGCCACGAACCGCGACCTCTACGGCACGTCGCGCAGGGTCGGCCAGATCATGGCGGCGATGCCGGTGATGGTCATGACCATCATGAACGTGCTGACCATCGCGATCATCTGGTTCTCCGGCCACCGCATCGACGACGGCAGCATGCAGCTCGGCGCACTGCTCGCGCTGCTGTCCTACATCACGCTGATCATCGTCGCGATCATCATGGCCATGCTGGTGTTCACCGAGGCCCCGCGCGCCGCGGTGTCGGCGGGCCGCGTGAACGAGGTGCTGCAGGCGGAATCCAGCATCAGGCAACCGAAAAAGCCCACAACAACAATGAACACGCACGGGCATCTGGAGCTGCGCGGAGCCACGTTCGGCTACCCCGGCGCCGAGAAACCGGTGCTGCGGGACGTCAACCTCGTGGCGCGGCCGGGCGAGACGATCGCGATCCTCGGCAGCACGGGCAGCGGCAAGTCGACGCTGCTGTCGTTGGCACTCAGGCTTTACGACGTCACGGACGGCCAGGTGCGGATCAACGGCGTGGACATCCGCGACCTCGACCCGCCGGCACTGCACGAGGTCATCGGGTACGTGCCGCAGAAGGCGCACCTGTTCAGCGGCACGATCGCGTCGAACCTCCGCTACGGCAAGGAAGACGCGACCGACGACGAGCTGTGGCACGCGCTGGAGATCGCGCAGGCCGCCGAGTTCGTCCGGCCGCTGGGCCTGGACGCGCCGATCACGCAGGGCGGCTCGAACGTCTCAGGTGGACAGAGGCAACGGCTCGCCATCGCGCGGACGTTGGTGCGCAGGCCTGAGATCTACCTGCTCGACGACTGCTTCTCCGCTCTCGACCTCGGCACCGAGGCCCGTCTCCGCACAGCGCTGGAACAAGAACTCGGCACCGCCACGATCCTGCTGGTCACCCAGCGGATCAGCACGGTCGAAGCGGCGTCACGGGTGATCGTGCTGGAGGACGGCCAGGTCGTCGGCTCCGGCACGCACGCCGAGCTCATCGCGACCAACCAGACCTACCGGGAGATCGCCGGATCCCAGCCTGTTGGAGGGGCCGTCCGATGACACTGCTCGCCGATCCCGAACTCACGACAACAGCGCCCGAAGAGAAGATGCCCAGCACCACGAAACGACTGTTCGGGTTGCTGTCGCCGTACAAGGGCAAGATCGTCGCGATCGGCTCGCTCGCGGTCGTGACGATCGGGCTCAACCTGCTCGGCCCGATCCTGCTCGGCCGCGCCACCGACCTCATCTTCACTGGCCTGGTCAGCCGCGGCCTGCCCGCCGGCGCAACCCAAGAGCAGATCCTGGCCCAGCTGCGGGACCAGGGCAAGGACACGCTCGCCAACGTCATCAGCACCGTCCACATCGTCCCCGGCCAGGGCGTCGACTTCCCTGCTCTGGGCCAGTTGCTGGTGATCATCCTCGGCCTGTACGTGATCGGGTCGCTGTCGATGCTGGTGCAGGGCTGGGTCGTCAACGACATCGTCCAGCACGCCGTCTACAAGCTGCGCGAGGAGATCGACGCGAAGCTCACCCGGCTTCCGCTGGCCTACTTCGACCGCAACCCGCGCGGCGAGGTGCTCTCCCGTGTCTCCAACGACGTCGACAACCTGCAGCGGACCGTGCAGCTGTCGATCGGCCAGATGCTGACGAGCGTCGTCAGCGTCGTCGGCGTGCTGGCGATCATGCTGGTGATCTCCGTCGAACTCGCGGTGCTGGTGCTGATCTGCGTGCCGATCGCACTGGTGCTCGCGGCGTGGATCTCGAAGCGCGCCATGCCGAAGTTCGCTCAGCAGTGGCAGTCGACGGGGGCGTTGAACGCACACGTCGAGGAGATGTACAGCGGGCACGCGCTGATCACCGCGTTCGGCCGTCAGGAGCAGGCTTCACAGGAGTTCGCCGAGCGCAACGAGACCATGTACCGGTCGTCGTTCGGCGCGCAGGCGATCTCCGGGCTGATCGGGCCAGCGACCCGGTTCATCACCGACCTCAACTACGTGCTCGTGGCTGTGGCGGGAGCGCTGAGAGTCGCTACCGGCAGCGTGTCGATCGGTGACGTGCAGGCGTTCATCCAGTACTCCGGCATGTTCTCCCGGCCGATCATCGACGTCGCGAACTTCTCCGGGCAGCTGCAGTCCGGAATCGCGTCCGCCCAGCGGGTGTTCGAGCTGCTGGACGAGCCCGAACAGTCGCCGGCTCCTGCCAAACCCACAACCATCTCGCCGGTGCGCGGCCATGTCGAGTTCTCGCACGTGTCGTTCCGGTACGTGCCGGAGAAGCCGCTGATCGACGACCTGTCGCTCACCGCCTCCCCCGGTCAGCTCGTCGCGATCGTCGGGCCCACCGGTGCGGGCAAGACGACGCTGGGCAACCTGCTGCTGCGGTTCCACGACCTCGACGGCGGCCGGATCCTGTTGGACGGCACGGACATCACGGCGATGACCCGCGAGGACCTCAGGTCCGCGATCGGGCTGGTCTCGCAGGACACGTGGCTGTTCGAGGGCACGATCGCCGAGAACATCGCTTACGGACGGCCAGGCGCGACCCGCCAAGAGGTCGTCGAAGCGGCCAAAGCCATGTGCGTGGACCGGTTCGTGCGATCGCTGCCCGACGGCTACGACACCGTGCTCGACGAGGAGCACGGCGGGCTGTCCGCGGGTGAACGGCAGCTGATCACCCTCGCCCGTGCTTTCCTCGCCCAGCCCGCGATCCTGCTGCTGGACGAGGCGACGTCGTCGATCGACACCCGCACGGAAGTCCTGATCCAGCAGGCGATGACGTCGTTGCGGGCGGGCAGGACGAGCTTCGTGATCGCACACCGGCTCTCGACGATCCGCAACGCCGATCTCATCGTCGTGATGGACCAGGGCGCGGTGGTGGAACGCGGCACGCACGAGGAACTCATTGCCGCCAACGGGTTCTACGCCCGACTCCACACCGCCTGAAATCGTTCGTCACCGGGCTGGACGTCGTGTCACGCTCAAGCACATGCGCATCGACACGCCGCTCGGCCCGGTGACGTTCGTGACAGAGCCCGGCGCGGACGTGGTCATCCAACGGGCGGAGCCTCAGGTTCCCGGCCACTTCCCACCGGTGACGCTGTGGACCGCGACTTTCACCGCGGACCAGGCCGGGGTGACCGTCACCGCAGATCTGACGGCGACGGCACC
This sequence comes from Pseudonocardiales bacterium, assembly GCA_032230575.1. GTDB lineage: Bacteria > Actinomycetota > Actinomycetes > Mycobacteriales > Pseudonocardiaceae > Lentzea. Next base: position 13,495 of record JAVXWK010000260.1, read on the forward strand.
GGACGTCGAAGGCGGGCCCAGCTCCGGCGAATGGCTCGACGCCGTCACGCTCGAGAACGGCGAGGCGGTCGTGTCCATCGGCGGGCCGGACGAGGACCGTCTGCTCGAGGAGTCCGGTGTCGGGGGAAGCGTGGAATACGTGGACGACCGCACGATCACCTGGCGGCTGCCCTCGGCGACGGAGCTGACCATCGCGGTGGCGTGGAGCGAGCCCACCGAGCATCCGGCGACCTGGTTCGCGGTCAGCCTGCCGTTCGAGAAGCACTAACCCAGCACGAACGGGATCGCGAGATCTCCCAGCTCGGCACGCTCCGCTTCGGTCGGGGCGCGCCTTCCCGTTCCCACCAGCAGCACGTCGGCATCGGACCACGCGGCGGGGAACGCACCGGCGATCTGCTCCAGCATCTCGCGGCACCGGGCCAGCGTCTCCGCGGGCGGACCGGCGGCATCAAGGTGCATCACCAGGTCGAGGTGGTGCAGCGTCCACTCCCAGACGTAGGCGCCCAGGAACCCCGAGGTGCACAGCACCATGTCCTGGGTGCTGACCTTGAGCGTCGGATCCGCCAGCTCAGCGGCCCGCAACGCCGCCTGCCCCACGTCGTCCACGTGGTGCTTCAACATCCACGGCTCGGTATAAGCCGCCGCGAGCCGCACGGTCAACGCCGCCAGCGGATCGTCAGCAGGCGAAGAAGACACCTTCCAGTACGTCACAGCGTCGTGCGTCACGGGATCGGCGGTCGGCGTCACCAGCGTGATCAGCACGTCCTGCGCGTCGATCACGAAGTGGCACACCAGATCCCGCACCAGCCAGCCCGCACACCCGGACGGCCGCGCGAAATCGTCGTCCGTCAGCGAGCCGACCGCCCGCAGCAACGACCCCAGGGAAAGCGAAAAAAGATCCACAGCCGCAAACTACAGCGGCTGTGGATCCCGGGCAGATGGATCTACCAGCTGGCGGCGGCCAGCAGCTCGCCGTACTGGTGCTCGGTGGCGACGTGCTTGAGGTCGGCCTCCACCATCATCTTCATCAGCGACGAGAAGTCGACCTCGGGCTTCCAGCCGAGCTCACCGCGCACCCGGCTGGTGTCGGCGCACAGGATCTCGACCTCGGCCGGGCGGACCAGGACCGGGTCGATGTAGACGTGGTCCTCCCAGTTGAGGCCGACGTGCTCGAACGCCAGGCGCACGGCGTCGCGCACCGAGTGCATCTCGCCGGTGCCGACGACGTAGTCCTCCGGCTCGTCCTGCTGCAGCATCATGTGCATCGCGCGCACGTAGTCGCCGGCGAAACCCCAGTCGCGCAACGCGTCCAGGTTGCCCAGGGCCAGCTTGTCCTGCAGGCCCTGGGCGATCTTCGCGACGCCGAGGGAGATCTTGCGGGTCACGAACTCCGCGCCGCGGCGCGGTGACTCGTGGTTGAACAGGATGCCGCCTACCGCGTACATGCCGAACGACTCGCGGTAGTTGCGGGTGATGAAGTGCCCGTAGGCCTTCGCCACGCCGTACGGGCTGCGGGGGTGGAAGATCGTGGTCTCGCGCTGCGGCGTCTCGGCCGCCTTGCCGTACATCTCCGACGACGACGCCTGGTAGAAGCGGATGTTCTTGGCGGCGTGGCCGTTGTTGCGGCTGCTGGACAGGCCCGAGACGATGCGGATCGCCTCCAGCACGCGCAGCACGCCCATGGCGTTGACCTCGGTGACGAGCTCGGCCTGCTGCCACGACATCGGCACGAACGAGATGGCGCCGAGGTTGTAGACCTCGTCCGGCTGCACCAGGTCCACGGCGGACACCAGCGACGCCTGGTCCATCAGGTCACCGTCCACGAAGGACAGTTCGGACATCAGCCGCGACACCCGCATCTTGCGCGGGTTCGCCTGGCCCCTCATCAATCCCCAGACCTGGTAACCCTGCTTGAGCAGGTGCTCGGCGAGGTACGACCCGTCCTGGCCGGTGATCCCGGTGATCAGTGCCCGCTTGGTCATCCCGTTTTCCTCTCGTCACCTTACAGCTTGGTCCGACACGGGACGGACCTGAATCCCTTGCCAAATTAGGGGTTCAGGCACTAGGGGTTTCGCCGGAAACGACAGCGGCGACGGCACTTCTGTTGTCCGAAAGAAAGAAATGGCCGCCGGGGAACACGTTCAACGAGAAATCACCGGAAGTGCGCTCACGCCACAACGAGACCTCGTCCACCGAGGCCTTCGGATCGGCGTCCCCGGTCAGCGCGGTCAGCGGGCACGACAGCGGCGGGCCCGGCCGGTAGCGGTAGGTCTCCGCGGCCCGGTAGTCGGCGCGGATCGCCGGCAGCACCATCCGCACCAGCTCCTCGTCGTCGAACACGCGTGCGTTCGTGCCCGCGAGCCGCCGCACCTCCGCGATCAAACCGGCGTCGTCGCGCAGGTGCACGCGGTCGTCCCGGACGATCTGCGGCGCGCGCCGCCCGGAGACGAACAGGTGGTCGGGGCAGACGCGCGACGCCACCTCGAACGCGATCATCGCGCCCATGCTGTGGCCGAACAGGTGCAGCGGCCGGTCGCGGGTCAGCAACCCCGAAATCTGCTCGGCCAGCGTCCGGATGTCGTCCAGCAACGGCTCTGACCTGCGGTCCTGCCGTCCTGGGTACTGGACCGCGACCAGCTCGCAACGGCCGGAGAAGTGCGGCGCGAACGGCTGGAACCAGCTCGCCGCCCCGCCCGCGTGCGGGAAGCACACCAGCCGAGGAGCACCCTCAGGAGCCTCGGAGAATCGCCGGAACCACAGGCCGGTGTCGACCATGGACGCCACCCGTCGATGCAAACACCGTTCGGGCTGAGGAAACGCCTGGAAACGGTTAGGTTGAACGGCATGGGCAAGTCTCCGGCTGTGGAGCTCGAGGTGGAGGACCGCGTCGTGCGGATCTCCAACCCCGACCGCGTCTACTTTCCCGCGCGCGGCGAGACGAAACTGGATCTCGCGAACTACTACCTGTCCGTCGGCGACGGAATCGTCCGGGCGCTGCGGGAACGGCCGTGCATGCTGCACCGCTTCCCCGAGGGCATCGGTGGCGAGAAAGTGCACCAGAAAAGGCTTCCGAACGGCGCACCGCCGTGGGTGCGGACCGTCCGCGTGCATTTTCCGCGTTACAACCGCCACGCGGACGAACTCTGCGTCACGCACATCGCCGACGTGATCTGGGCCGTGCAGATGTCCACTGTGGAGTTCCACCCGTGGAACTCCCGCGCGGCCGACACGGAGAAGCCGGACGAGTGGCGCATCGACCTCGACCCCGGCGAGACCTGCACGTTCGACCGGGTGCGCCGCGTGGCGCTCGTGGTGCAGGAAGTGCTGGCGGAGCTGGGCGCCACGGGATTCCCGAAGACGTCCGGCAGCAAGGGCCTGCACATCTACGTGCGGATCAAGCCCGACCACGGGTTCCAGGACGTGCGCAAGGCCGCGCTGGCGTTCGCGCACGAGGTCGAACGCCGGGCGCCCGACGACGTCGAGACCACGTGGTGGCGCAAGGACCGCGACCCGTCGCTCGTTTTCGTGGACTACAACCAGAACACGCGCGACCGCACGATCGCCAGCGCCTACTCGGTGCGCGGTTTCCCCGAGGCCACCGTGTCGACGCCGATCCGCTGGGACGAGGTCCCGGACGTCGACCCGCGCGAGTTCACCATCGCCACCGTGCCGAAGCGCTACGCCGAGCTGGGCGACCTGCACGCCGGCATCGACGACGCGGTGTGGTCGATCGAGCCGTTGCTGGAGTGGGCCGCGCGGGACGAACTCGAGGTTCCTGATGAGCAGTAGCGAGATGAAGTTCTCCAGCCTCGACCAGCCGCTGTTCGGCGGGACGGTCAAGGGCGACCTGGTGGAGTACCTGGACTTCGTCGCCGACCGGTTCGTGCCGGTGCTCAAGGGCCGGCCGCTGTCGGTGTGGCGGATCCTGCGCGGCCAGGACCCGTTCATGCAGAAGAACGTCCCCAAGTACACGCCGGACTACGTGAAGACCGTCGAGATGTGGGCGGAGACGTCGCACCGGCAGATCAAGTACGCGTTGTGCGACGACAAGCAGACGTTGATGTGGTTCGCGAACCAGCGCGCGGTCGAGTACCACGTGCCGCTGTTCCTGGGTGACCACCAGACGCACATGGTCCTCGACATCGACCCGCCAGAGGGCTCCGGTTTCGACGTCGTGGTGCAGTCGGCGTTCTTGATCAGGGAAGCGCTGGCGAACGCCGGGCTGGAAGGCGCGATCAAGACCAGTGGCGCCAAGGGCGTGCACATCTTCGTGCCGCTCGACAAGCACGACCCCGACGACGTGGCCGCGGCGACCCGGGCGGTGGCGGCGAGAGCCGAGAAGCTCGGCCCCGAGATCGCCACGACCGCCTACATCCGGGCCGAACGCGGCGGCAAGGTGTTCCTGGACTCGACTCGCGCCTGGGGCGCCACGGTCGTCGCCGCGTACAGCCCACGCCTGCGCGACGGCCTGCCGATCTCGTTCCCCCTGCCCTGGGACGCGCTCGAGGACGTCACCCCGGCGGACTTCACCATCAGGACGAGGTTCGACGGCGACCCGTGGACCGAGCTGATGCCGAAAGCCCAGCAGCTGCCGGAGGATCTCATCGCCGAGGGCCACACCATCCCGGTCGCCCGCGTCGTCGCCATGCACGAGGGCAAGCGGCGCAAGGCTCAGCGCGAACGCGAGAAGTAGACCGCCGCTCCCACCGCCACGACGGTGAGCACGACGTGGGCGACCCTGGCGAAGTCCAGGGAACTGACGTAGGCGTACTCGGAAGCCCGCAGCAGCAACGGGGCCGCGACGGCGAGCCGTGCCGCGAGCTTCGCCGGGCCGGTGGTGAGGATCTCGGCGAGCGGGACGACGACCAGCACCGGGAGGAACGCCAGGCTGTACGGGTAGAAGCCGGACCCCAGCACCGCCCAAGCCGCGTTGATCACCAACAGCGCGGGCGCGATCGCGTCGAGCCCGGACGAACGAAGCTGGTAACCGGCCAGCCCGACCAGCAGCACCACGGCGAACCAGAAGACCACCGGCCACATCGGGTCGCTGTCCTGCCCCGTGATCACCAGAGCCGAAGCCACCAGCACGCCGATCGCACCGGCGCCCACCACCACCGCGGCGAGCGAGATCCGCTGCGGCCGGGCGAACGCGAGCACGGTCAGCACCAGCCCGATCAGCAACGGCGAGAACAGGTCGCTGGTGCCCGCCATGAGCGCTGCCATGCCCGCGGTGAGCCCGAGTGCGGCGCCCGGCACCCACGGGTGGTCCGCGGCGGCCGTGGCGAGCAGCGCGGCGGCCAGCAGCCACGGCAGGGTCAAGGTCAGGAAGGACGTCGCGGGAACCAGGTCGTTGACGATCGGGCGCAGCACGCCGTCGTTGAGCGTCACCGTGCCGAGGACCACGGCGACGAACGCGAGGGCTGCCGCGATCCGGGACCCGTTCCGCCAGCGTGCGGACAGCACGGTCGCGGCGGGAAGGGCGGGTTTCGGCGCGGGGGCAACCGTGGTGGCCGAGCCCGCACCGGTGGAGGTCAGCACGGTGCGCATCGGTTTCGGCGCAGGTGCGGGAGCGGGTTTCGACGCAGGTGTCCGCGCCGGCTCCGACGCGGATCCCAAGCCGGATCGAGTCGCGCGAACGGCCTCCGGCTCCTCCTCCCCCAACGCCTCGCGCGCCGCGGACGCCACCATCCGGCTGTCGTCCTCCGCGAGGTGCCGCAACGCCAGACGGGCCGCCAGCGCGCGACCCTGGTGCCGCACCGACAGCATCCGCCGCAGCTCCGGCACCGCACCCGCCCGCACACCCGGCAGCGAGTGGTCGATCGCCTCCTGCAGCTCGGCGGGAAGAGCGGCGGGCACCGAGACCGGCTGGGCGCGGCGGGCGATGCGGAGGTCACCGCGCACGTCGAGCATCCACTTGCCCGGAGTCTGGTGCGGCGTCACGCGGCGGACCCGGTCGTACACGTACTCGTAGAGCTCGTCCAGGCCGACGAAGCCGTCCAGGTCCTGGTCCGCGTCGCCGGAGGCCAGTCCCTCGACCAGCGCCGACGTGAAGACGGACGGTTCACCCTCCGAGGTGTCCGCGACGACCGCTCCCTCGAAGGCGTACTCGACGGCGGACGAGGCGGTGATGACGGCACGGCCGCTGCCGCTGAACTGTTCTTCGAGGTCGAGCGGACCGCCGGCGCGGGCCACCATGCCCCGGCCGAACGCGCCTGAGTAGCAGCAGTCGAGCAGCAGCACGATCCGGCGGGAACGGGAGCGGTTCATGCGCCTCGCCACGAAGTCGGCCGAGATCGCGGTACCGGCCAGGCGGTTGAGCCTGGTGCCGGACGTGGCGAAGTGCAGCTCCCCCGCCTCGTCCTTCACGCCGTGGCCGGAGAAGTGCAGCACCAGCAGGTCATCGGGCTCGCGATCGGCGAAGAAGTCCTCCACCGCCTCGTTCACCTCGGCGGCGGAGGTGTTGATCAGGGTCTGCACCTCGAAACCACCGATGCGGGCGTCGGACAGGACCTCGGCCAGGCGGGCGGCGTCATGGGCGGGGGCGCGCAGCGACGACAGGCCGGGATCGGTGAACTCGTAACTGGCGATGATCAACGCGTAGCGGCGGGAACGCCGGCGTGCAAGCCACTCGGCGGCGGCAGCGCGTTCGGCCTCGGTCGGCGAACCGGTCAGCTCCAGCGTGTCGCCGCCGGCGTCCAGCGTCACCGAACGCTCACGCCGCTGACCGAGCCACGTCGACACGGCGGTGA
>JAVXWK010000273.1:0-7899 GCA_032230575.1 Pseudonocardiales bacterium
CTGGTCGACTCGAACCGGCGGCACGTGCTCGAGCAGGAGGGCCTGAACTGCTGGGGCATCTGGGAAACCGACTCCTGGGACATGCTCGGCACGCAGATCCGCAAGGCCTTCGACTACGGCAAGCAGCGCTGCACGGCCTACCCGCGGTACGTCGTGCAGCGGTCGTTGTTCGACAAGTTCCTGTCGGTGTATCTGCCGGCGGTCCAGGAGGTCACCTTCGGGCATCCGCTCGCCGTCACTTCGCCCGGCGACGAGCTGCCCGCGCTGGACTTCGGGCCGTTGATCAACGACGCGAAGGCCAAGGAGCTGGGTGACGTCGTGGACGAGGCGATCCGGGCCGGCGGTGTGCCGTTGTACCGCGGATCGCTGGACTCGGGTCGCTTCCTGCCCGGTCAGCAGACGGCGGCGTATCTGGCACCGGTGGCGATCCTGGATCCGCCGCGTTCGTCCGTGCTGCACCACGCGGAGCCGTTCGGGCCGGTCGACACGATCGTCCTGGTGGACACCGAGGCCGAGCTGCTGGCCGCGATGAACGCCTCGAACGGTGCCCTGGTCGCGGCGTTGGCCTGCGACGACGAGGCGACGGCGAAGCGGTTGAGCGAGGACGTCCAGGCGTTCAAGGTCGGCATCAACAAGCCGCGCTCGCGGGGTGACCGGGACGAGGTGTTCGGTGGTCGCGGAGCTTCGTGGCGCGGTGCGTTCGTGGGCGGCTCGTTGCTGGTGCACGCCGTGACAGAGGGCCCGCCGGATGAACGGCCGTACGGCAACTTCCCGTCCTACTCGCTCTACCCGCCCACGTGACGTACCGGGCGGACCTGCTCCGCATCGTGCAGAACGTGGTGGCGCCTTCGGCCGCCGATGTCGACCAACACGCCAGATTCCCGCGCGCCGCCCTGAACGCTTTGGGGGCGCGCGGCCTTCTGGGGATGACGATCTCCCGCACAGTCGGCGGGGGAGGCCAGGATCTCCGCTCGGCCGGACGCGTGGTCGAGGAGATCGCTCGGGTGTGCGGCGCAACCGCTTCCGTGCTGCGCTCGCACTACTCCGCGGCCGCTGTGCTCGATCGCTCCGGTCCGCACTGGCTGCGCGCCGAGATCGCCGCTGGCCGGCACCTGTCGACGTTGGCGGCGTTCGGTGCGAGCGGCGAGGTGTCCACGCACGGCGACATCGTGCAGGTGCGGGCGCGCAAGAGCTGGGTGATCGCGGCCGGGGAAGCGGACAGCTACGTCTGGTCGTGCGGGCGGGCTTTGCTGCTGGTGCCCGCCGAGGCGCCGGGGTTGCTCGTGCCCGCTGACCACGCGGGAATGGGGCTGCGGGGGACCGTGGCCACGTGCGTGGAGGCGGATCCCGTGCGGGTGCCCGCTTCCAACCAGCTGTGGTCGGAGGAGCTGGCGTTCCCGTGGTTCCTGGTGCTCGGGGCGGCGGTGTCGCTGGGGCTGATGGAAGGCGCGCTGGCCGCCGCGTTGGGGCATCTGGGCGGGGGTGATCCGCGGACACGAGCTGATCTGGCCAGGATGCGGTTGCGGACGGACTCGGTCCGGGTGCTCTACAACGACACCTTGTCGGCGGTGACGTGGCATCCGGAACGGTCGGCCGACCGGGTTCGGCTGCTCGCGGTGACCGCGACCGAGGCGGCTGTCGCGGTGACGGACATGGCGATGAAGGTGTGCGGGGACGCGGCGTTCCGCCGGGATCTCGGCATCGAGCGCAGGTTCCGGGACGCGCGGGCAGCGGCGGCGATCGAACCGACGGTGGATTCCCTGTTGGATTCGGTGGAGATCTAGTTTTCGGTTCGTTAGGGTCGCGAACATGTCGCTGCCACAGCAGACACCGTCCAAGAGCCCCGTGCTGGGGCTGACCGCGCTGGTCCTCGGGCTGGTCGCGGTCGTGGTGCCGTTCCTCCCGATGGACATGACCGGTTTCCGGCGTTACGTCGGGCTGGTCGGCGGGCTGGTCGTGCTCGTCGTGGCGGTGCTCGGGCTGATCGGTGACCGGCGCGGCAAGCCGATGGCCGCGATCGGGTTGCTGCTGGGACTGCTGGCGGTGCTGGTCAGCGCGATGATGTTCGTCGGCGGGCGGCCGTTCTGAGGCCAGGGGCGTACTCGGCCCTCCGGTAGGTCTCGGCGAAGATCTCCAGGACCTGACCGGACGGGACCGGCAGCGCCTCGGTGAGCTGGACGCGGTGGTCGCCGCAGCGGGTCAGCAGGCGCGGCAGGTTGCGCAGGTGCAGGGCGTTGGTGAGGTCGGCGTACTGCGGTTCCGCGTCGTTCATGCCGACGAACACCTGACCCGGCACACCGCACGAAGCGCGGAACCGGGTCACCGAGGCCACATCCGTGACGTTGAACGAAGAAGCCGGGAACTCCCACGTCCGGCGCGCCAGCAGGACGTCGCGGTAGCGCAGGCGGCCGGCGAAGAGCACGTCACCTGAGTGCGAGAAGGGGCGCAACGCGGAGAGGTCGGCTGCACCGCACGCGAGGTCGGCGTGCAGTGCGGCGACCCGGCCGGGCAGCGAGATCGGCATGAGGTGGCCGAGGTACAGGACGTCGACGGCGGCGCCGGAACGCCGGAGCCTGAGCTCGTCGCGTTCCTGGTCGTGGCAGAGCTCGAAGGCGTCCGGGGTGTGGTCGGCCCAGCGCGGGTCCTCGCCGATCTCCACGCGGCTCAGCAACGGGTGCAGGTTGGGGTTGAAGCCCCGCACCGGGCGGTACTCGGCGAAACCGCGCGGGAACACACCGTCCAAAGTGGCCCGGACGGACGCGTAGGCCTCCGGTGGCAGCATGTCCAGGTAGCGCGCGGGAAAGCGGCCGAAGCCGTCGGAGATGTGGTTCACGACAAGGCCTTCAGAAGAAGGCTGGGCGAGGAAGCCGTACGAGACCGGGCGGGTCTTCATCCACGACGGCAGCAGGTCGGCGGCGGCTTCGACGGCCTCGTCGGTGATCACGCCGTCCACCACCAGATCGGCGACCTGGGCGCGGCTGGCACCGAGGCCGCCGGTCGGCGCGGAGGCCAGTGCGTCCAAGATCATCTGCGAGCACTCGGCGAGCCGTGCCGAACCACCGCGTCCGAACGCCACCACGAACTGGTCGCGGATGTGCCGGCGGATCGCGAGGTTCCGGTCGAACAGCATGAGCAGCGGAGTCAGGGAAGCCAGCGAACGGACACCGTCGTAGCCGTATGCGCGGCCGAGCCGAACCGGTTGCGGCAGCACGACGTCCTCGCTCAACGGCACGATGCCGGTGAGGTCGGCACCGACCGCCGAGCCCAGCGCCTCCCACTCCGCGGTCAACGCGGCCAGCGCGGGGGGCCGCTGCGACGACGAGAGCTCACCGAACGCGACGGTCGAGCGGTGGATCGACAGCACGCGGTCGGCCAGCTCAGGCCGTCCGGTGTCGCGCAGCCACGAAGCCAGTGACGGACACGCGGCCGGGTCCTGCGGATCGACCGGCAGCACCGGGATCAGCAGTTTGATGTCGAGCAGCAGCGCCACGTGGCCCTGTGCGCGGTGGGACTCGTCGTCGGGCAGCCGGGTCGCGAGTGCGCCGACGAGCTCGGACGGGCTGATCCCCTTGGGGTTGGCCGAGGTCAGGCCGATGAGGAACCGCAACGGAGGGCTGGACGCCAGCTCCACGTTCTCCTCGGCGCGGATATGGGCGCCGGAAGGCCCGGAAGCCGGGACGTCGCGGAGGAACCTCGTCCGGCCGTCGTCCTCGTGCACGCCGGGTGCGAGGCGGTGCGGGTGGTCGAAGAGCCGGGTGCGGTCGGAGACCAGGGCGGTGACCAGACGGGCCAGCAGCGTCTGGTCGACCCGCGTCACGGAGACCGGCGTGCCCCAGTCGGGCGTCGGCGCGTCGGCGGACCAGGTACCCCAGCCGGTCGACGTGTACAGCGGACTGGTCTTCGAGGTGGCGCGCAGGGCGTGGCGCAGCACGGCCGGTTCGGCGGAACCGGCGCGTGCCGGGCCCTGGTCGCGTCCACTGAGGACAGCCGCGCGGAGCAACGGTTCCGAAGCGCACACCGAGGCGAGCACCTCGCGTTCGGCGGCCAGCGCCTGGGTCTGCAGCCGGGAGACCTCGTCGACCAACGGGCCGAGCGAGTCCATCAGCTCGAACCACGTGGCCAGCTCCGGAATCCGCAGCGACCCCGCCGCGGCGCGCAACGCGGGCTTGGACATGCGGCGGTTGTGGACGTCACCGCGCAACGGCAGCACGACGCGACGGTGGACCTCGGAGGTGTGGGTGCCCGCGCTGTCGTGCAGCAGGTCGCACAACGGACCGGCCAGCGCGTGCAGGCGGCTTTCGGTGTCCGCCAACGCCTCCACCGCCCGCCGGAACGGGGCCGCGGCACCGTCCGGGTACGGCAGGGTCGCCAGACGCACGAGTGCGTACGGCGCTGCCTCTCCCCGCACGCGATCTGCCATGAGGGCAGGTTCTCAAAGCGCGATACGGCATGGATCGCGCTTGGCTCGATCGCGTGGCTACAGCCTGGCGCGGACCTCGTCGGCCTTCGGTTCGCCCAGCCCCTCGAACAACGTCACGGACTCCAGCCAGCACTTCTCCGCACCCCGCCGGTCACCGAGGCCATCGAGCGCCAGCCCGAGGTTGTCCAGCGACTCGGCCTGCCCGTAGAGGTCGCCGATCGCGCGGAACATCTCCAGCGCGCGCTCGACGTACGACACGGCCTCGGGGAAGTCGAGCAGCCCGCGGTACACCTCGCCGATGTTGTTGAGCAGGATCGCCTCGCTGTACGGGTCCTTGACCTCCTGCCGGATCTCCAACGCCCGCAGATACCGCTCCAACGCCTGCGAGAATCGTCCGGCGTCGGCGTGCAGCAGCCCGATGTTGTTCGAAATGACGGCTTCCGTGTGCAGATTCCCCAGCTCACGCGCGATCTCGGCGGCTTGCTCGTAGCACGCCAACGCGTCGTCGACCCGTCCCAGCACCATGTACGCGATGCCGAGGTTGTTCAACGTCGGTTCCTGCCGCGACTTGTCCCCGATCGCGCGGAAGATCGCCAGCGCCTGCTGGTAGCACTCGACGGCCTCGTCGTGGCGCCGGATCTCGCGCAGCCCGATGCCGAGCGTGATCAGCATCCGGCCCTCGGCGCCGCGATCACCGACCGACCGCGCGGCGGCCAGAGCCACCGAATGCGTGTCGATCCAGTCGGCCCAGTGCTTGCGCAGGTTGAAGAAGTCCCACAGGCATTGAGCCAGGCTCCAGCACTGCTCTGCCAGCCCGTGCTCGGCGGCGTCCCTGATCGCCGCCACGAGGTTCGCGCGTTCCGTGTCGCACCACAGCAACGCGGCGTCGCGGTCGGCGAACGTGCGCGGGTGCACGGCCGGGTCCGCGGTGCCGATCTCCAGCTTCCGCACGGGGTTGAGCCGCAGTTCGGCGTGCCACGACGTGTGCACGTACCAGTCCAGCACCCGTCGTCGCGCCAGATCCCGTGCGGGCGGCGGTTCCGCGGCCATGGCCTGCTCGACGGCGTAGGCGCGCAACAGGTCGTGCAGTCCGTAACGGCCCTGAGTGTGCTGCTGCAGCAAATGCTCGTCGAGCAACGTCTCCAGCAGGTCTTCCGTCTCGTACGCGGTCAGGCCGGCGAGGGCGGCGGCGGACTCGGCCGTGACGTCCTCGCCGGGGTGGAGGCCGAGCAGCCTGAATAATCGGCGCTGGTTGTCGGGGAGTGCCTGGTAGGAGAGGTCGAAGACGCCTCGCGCGCCGAGACCACCGCCTCGTTCCAGCTGCGCCACCAGGTCCCGCACGGTCCACTGTGGACGACGGGCGAGTCGTTTGGCGGCCAACGCGATCGCGATCGGCAGATGCCCGCACAGCTCCGCGACCCGAACGGCTGCCTCGCGGTCAGCGTGGATCCGGTCCGCGCCGGCGATCCGGGAGAGCAGCGCCACCGCCTCGCCGGCCGTGAAGACGTCCAGGAAGAGCGACCTCACCCCGTCCAGCTTGAGCAACGTGCGCCGGCTGGTGATCAGCACGAGGCACGCCGCGCTGCCCGGCAGCAACGGTCGCACCTGGTCCTCGCTCGCGGCGTTGTCCAGCAGCACCAACGCCCGTTTGCCCGCCAGCCGGTCGCGGTAGAGCGCGGCCCGTGCCTCCAGCGACTCCGGGATCTGCCCGCCGGGAACTCCCAGCAGGCGCAGGAAGCTCTCCAGCACGGCGGCGGGATCGGCGGGCAGCTCGTCCGCGTCGAAACCGTGCAGATCGGCCCACAGCTGGACATCCGGATACCGCTGCACGAGCTGATGCGCTGCCCGCACAGCCAGTTTCGTCTTGCCGACACCGGCCATGCCCTCGATCGCGGAGATCACGACCGTGGTCTGCGGTCCCGGCTCGCACAGCTTGCGAAGCTCGGCCTCGCGTCCGGTGAACTCGGCGATGTCCATCGGCAGCTGGCGGTGGGCGCTCAACGCGGCGGGCGAGGGCACCCGGCTCTCGAGGATCACCTGCTGCAGCTGCCGCAGCCGTGCGCCGGGCTCGACACCGACCTGCTCGACCACGTGCCTGCGGGCGGCCGCGTAGGCCTCGAGCGCCTCGCCCCGGCGTCCGGAGCGGTCCAGCGCGAGCATCAGCTGGGCCCACAGCTCCTCGCGCAACGGGTGCTGCGCCGTCTCCCGCCGCAGCCGGTCGATCACGTCGTCGAACCGGCCCAGTTCCAGCGCTGCCTTGGCATACCGCTCGACCGCGGTCAGCCGGCGTTCCTGCAACCGGGTGAACTCCGCGCGCAGCAACGGTCCCGCGTTCAGCTCGGCGGCCGGGGTGCCGTGCCACTTGGCCAGCGCCTCGGCGAAGAACCCCGCCGCGGCCTCGGCATCGGCCTCGCTCAACGCCTCCTCGCCCTGGCGCACCAGCGAGTCGAACGCGTCGAGGTCGAGCTCACCGGGTTCGACGACGAGCTGGTAGCCGTGACCGGGCCGGGTGATCAGCCGCTCGCCGAGGACCTTGCGCAGTCCGGCCACGTACGTGCGCAGGTTCGACTCGGGCGAAACGGGCGGGGAGTCCCAGACCGCCTCCGTGAGCTGTGCGACGCTGACGGCCTGGTTGGCGTGCAGCAACAGCATCGTGAGCACCGCTCGCTGCCGGGGTCCGCCCAGCTCCAGCGGTGTGCCCGCTCGCCTCACCGCCGGCGTGCCGAGCAACAGGAACTCCACAGGCGCATGTCTCCTCACCGTTTGGGGTCGAGCCATCCTCGCGTATCCGGACGGCCCTGTGCGGCGCCTGGGCGAAATCTGTGCGCGCCGCCTGGCACCTTTGTACCCAGATCCGGTACCTGCGCCGCCGGGCCCGAACACCCGGGACAGGGGGTCGGCGCAGTTGCCGGGTCCGGTTCCCCCAAGAACCTGGCCGGCGTGTGAAAAGTCACCGCGCACGTCGGCCACCTTGAGGCCGGTGGCCCGGCAGGGTCCCCCAGACTGGACCGGGCCACCACCCTCACCCCGTGGGGACGCCGAACCTCACCGGCACACCAGGCGAGTGCAGCACGCTGACCGGCGGCCCTTGCGGGGCTTCGAGACCGGAGGCGGCCACCAGATCGTCTTCCAGCTCCAGCAGCTCGGCTTCGTGCAGCGGCCACTCGGGGTGGTCGTTGGGCAAGTAGATCGTTCTCCCGTGCCACGTGACGTGCAGACCCCATCGCGCGGTCAGGAATCGCTCCAGCTCACCTGGGATCGCAGGTTTTCCGGTCCGGACGGCCACCCGGCAGGAAGCGCCGCGCGGACCCGGCCAGATGCGCCTGGACGTGTAGGTGAGGACGTCTCCGTCGCGTTCGAGGCGCATCGACGACCACTTGTACGGCAGCCGTGCGCTGGTCCGGGCGCCGAGCACGGGCACGAGCCTGTTCGCGTCGAGCGACAGGAACACCACCCCGCGCCTGCCTTCGCCATCGACC
>JAVXWK010000280.1:0-4816 GCA_032230575.1 Pseudonocardiales bacterium
ACCGTGGCCATCATCCCGTTCACCTACTCGATCACCAACGGCATCGGCGCGGGCCTCGTGTCCTACGTCGTGCTGCGCGTCTGCAAGGGCCGCTGGCCCGGCTGGCTCATGACCGGGCTCGCCCTGATGTTCGCCGTGTACTTCGGCGTGGACGTGATCACCGGAAAGTGATCCCGCGTGGTTCGGCCAGGCGGCCACCTGGCCGAACCACCTTTCTCTGGAGGTCTCATGCGCGACCTGGCACCGACTCTGCTGTCCTGGGAACGCTTCGCGGTCGCCTCGGTGGTGGCCGTGCGGGGCAGCGCACCCCGTCCGGTCGGCGCCGCGATGGCGGTCGGCCCCTCCGGTCAGGTGATCGGCAGCGTGTCCGGCGGCTGCGTCGAAGCGGAGGTCTACGACCTGGCGTGCCAGGTTCTTGAGACTTCGGTTCCGGCTTTCGCTTCGTTCGGCTACTCCGACGACACCGCGTTCTCCGTCGGCCTGACCTGCGGCGGCTCGCTGGACGTCCTGGTGCAGCGGGATTCTCCTGGTTTGCGCGCGGCTCTTCAGGCCTCTGTGGACGGTTACCCGGTGTCGGTGCGGTTCGGCGTCGACGACCGCGTGTTCACCGAGTCCTGGATGCCCGCACCACGCCTGCTGGTGTTCGGCGCCATCGACCACGCCGCCGCCGTGGCCGAGATCGGCCGCTTCCTCGGCTATCACGTGACGGTGTGCGATGCCCGACCTGTGTTTGCCACTCCCGAACGCTTCCCAGCCGCCCACGAGGTCGTCGTCGACTGGCCGCACCGCTACCTCGCGTCCACCTACACCGACTCCTCGACCGCCGTCGTCGTCCTGACCCACGACCCGAAGTTCGACATCCCTGTGTTGCAGGAAGCTCTGGCGATGCCGCTCGCGTTCGTGGGCGCGTTGGGTTCTCGTCGCACACACGCAGAACGTCTCGAACGCCTCCGTTCGGCCGGCGTGCCCGAGTCGGCTCTGGCCCGGTTGCGTTCCCCGATCGGCCTCGACCTGGGCGGACGCAGCCCGGCGGAGACCGCGGTGTCGATCGCGGCCGAGCTCGTCGCTCTTCGACACGGCGGCTCAGGGCTGCCCCTGTCGGTTCTGTCCTCCCCCATCCACCGAGACCAGGAGAGTCATGGCACTGATCTTTCTCAACGGCGGCGGCATGCGGGGCGGACCGCTGCACTCGCAGCTCCAGGGCACGCCGATGGTGTGCCGAGCCCGCAGTGCCCCGAAGTACCGGTACTTCTCGGTGCGGGGCAGGTTCCCCGCGATGCACGAGTCGGGCTCGGCCTCGGTCGTGGGTGAGCTCTACGACCTGCCGCTGAAGGTCCTCCGCGACCACCTCGTCCCCGCCGAACCACCGGAGCTCGAGATCGGAGTCATCGAACTGGAAGACGGCAGCGCCGCCCTCGCCACCGTGCTGCGCGACGCCGTCCTCGAAGACCCGTCGCTAGTCCAATCGGGTGACATCCGAGACATCTCGTATTTAGGAGACTGGCGCGAGTTCCTACATCGCGAGGGGTGAGGGAGTGGCAAGGGGGAGTTGCCGCAGGCGGCGGGACCAACCGAAGTGGTCCCGCCGCGGGGGAACCGGCAGCGTTGCCACTCACCGGGCCTGACCACCACCAGGCCCGGCACGTCCTTCAGCGGTTCCGGCTCTTGAGCAGTCCGCGCTCGTACGCCACCGCGACCGCAGCCGCACGGTCCGACACACCGAGCTTCGCGTACACGTGCAGCAGGTGCGTTTTCACCGTCGCCTCGCTGATGAACAACGCCGCCGCCACCGCCCGGTTCGTGGATCCCTTGGCGACCAACGCCAGCACTTCCAGCTCCCGCGCCGACAACGGCTCCTCGGCGGGCTCCCGCACCTGCCCCAGCAACCGTGTGGCCACCGCGGGCGACAACACCGCCTCACCCGCGTGAGCAGATCGAATCGCCCGGTGCAGCTCGTCGCGTGGCGTGTCCTTGAGCAGGTAGCCGGTGGCGCCCGCCTTGATCGCGGGCAGCACGTCGCGGTCCGTGTCGTAGGTGGTCAGCACCAGCACGCGGCACGGATGGCTGCGCAGCCGTTCGATCGCGGAGAGGCCGTCGGACCCCGGCATGCGCAGGTCCATCAGCACGACATCGGGGCCGAGAGCCGTCACGACCGCCACGGCCTCGTCGCCTGAGGCCGCCTCGCCCACGACCTCGAAGTCCGCGGACGTCAGCATGCCGCGCAGCCCGTCGCGGACGACCGGGTGGTCGTCGACGATCACCAGCCGGATCACGCGGCCACCCCCGACGCGGCCGAGCCGGGTACACGCGGCCTGGCTGCGGGATGAAGGGAACCTTCATCCGCTCCAGGTTCATGAAGGTTCCCTTCATAGACCTGGGCGGAGGCGGTCACGACCGACAAGTCCGCAGTGCCGCCTCCCCGGACGGAAAAGGCTCGGTACTTGCAGACGCCACCGGCCGGGCGCGCGGCACCCGGTCGAATCAACCGACCAGACCGCACCGCCACACCTACCTGACCCGTCACGCCGGCATCCTCGCCGAGATCGCCGTACCCGACCCCGGCTCCGACTCCACGAAGAGCGCGCCGGAGAGACGGTGCACGCGGTGGCGCATCGCGGGCAGGCCGAAGCCCGACGACGGGGAGGCAAGGTCGAAGCCCACGCCGTCGTCGCGCACGTCCAAGGTCACCACGTCCTCCATGTAGGACAAAGTCAACCCCACGCGCGAGGCCGAGGCGTGCTTCGCCACGTTCGCCAGGGCTTCCTGGGCGGTGCGCAGCAGAGCCACCTCGACTTCCGGGTGCATCACGCGCACGGCACCGGTCAGAGTGACGGAGACCGGCACTCCGTACACAGTGGACCAGCCAGAAGCCACCTCGTCCAACGCCTCGGGCAGGGCCGCCGAGTCGAGTGCGGGCGGGCGCAGGGCGTGCACCGAGCGGCGGGCCTCGGCCAGGTTCGAACGGGCCAAGGACGCCGCGACCGACACGCGGTGTTCCCAGTCGGCAGCGGAAGCCGCCGAGAGCTGCGTGATGATGCCCGTCAGGCCCTGCGCCAGCGTGTCGTGGATCTCGCCGGCCAGGCGGTGGCGCTCGTCCTGCACGCCCGCCTCGTGTGCCTGCACCAGCAGCTGGGCGTGCAGGCCCTCGTTCTCCTCCAGCAACTCCTTGCGCAGCCTGGCTTGTTCAGTTGTCACGTGGCCGACGAACGTGAACGTGCACGCGAGCACCACGAAGACGAGCAGCAGCAACCAGAAGGCCGCCTCCTCGCCCGCGGGTGGGTAGCCGCCGAACAGCGACAGCGCCGCCAGCCCGGCGGTCACCGCGACCACCACGAACATCCAGCGGCCGCGCAGCAGTTCGCTCGCGTAGATGTAGACCGCGTACGACACCGCGCCGAACCAGTGCTCCTGCAGGCCCAGCACCGCGTAGAACACGACCATGCCACCGAGGAACACGGCCATGAGCTCCGGACGGCCGTGCCACGACGGGTGCAGCGTGAACCACCACAGCATCCACACGAAGCCGGACACCACCACGCCGTAGGTGAACCACTGCTCCGAAGCGGACTGCGTCGTGAAGATCGCGTACAGCACCGTGGTCACGGTCAGCACGAAGTACGGGATCACGCGCCCGACGAACCCGAGCCTGCGCTCCCACCTGTCCAACGCGGGCATGTCCACGAGCTACTCCCAGCGGAAAGTCCTGGCCGCGACGGTACCCGCCACGAGGCTCACCAGCCCCATGATCGCGAGATGCCTCCAGTCCGGCGCGGTGCCGAGCCACGCCTGTTGCAGCGCCTCCACACCCGGAGGCGAGTACGAACCGATCTTCACCACAACCGAGGGCAGCATGAACCGCGGCAGGTACACGCCGCCGAAGAACATCAGCAGCATGAACACCACCGTCGCCCAGCCACCGGCCGCTCGCGCGTTCGGGGCCAGTGCGGCTATCACCAGACCCAGCGCCAACGTCCCAGTACCTCCCAGCAGCACGGCACACGCCAGGCCGAGCGGATGGTGAGGCAGGTCGACGTCGAAAACGACGTATGCCACCACGATAGTCAGCAGCACCGACAAGATCGCCGCGGCGAAGTTGACGACCAGCTGCCCGATGAGCAACCGCGCCGGATGCATGGGCGTCGTGGCCAGCCGGCGCAGCACGCCCTTCTCCCGATACGTCGCCACGACCGCAGGCAGGCGCTGGATCCCGATGAACACCAACGTGAACACGATGATCGACGACAGGTAGCTGTCGATGAACCGCAGGCCGTCGAACTTCGGGTCGGGCGTCCGCAACGCCGGAATCGCCCCCAGCCCGAGCAGCAACAGCGACGGGAACACGAGGGAGAACAACGAGTTCAGCCGATCGCGAACGAACAGCCGCGCCTCGATCTCAATGATCCGCAACATCAGAAGAACCCCCAGTCAGCCGAACATAGGCGTCGTCCAGCGAAACCTGGTCGACCCGGAGCTGCCGCGCCACGATCTGCCTGCGCGCCAGCAGGGAAGTCACCGCGTGCAGCAGGTTCTCCGACCCGCTGACCACCATCTGCTCCCCCACAACGGAAACCGACGACACCTCCGGCAACGCCTCCAACACCCCCACGTCCAACGCGGCGGACGGCACGAACCGGACGCGGCAGGAACCGTCCACACGCGACACCAGCCCGGAGGGCGTGTCCAGCGCGGCGATCCGCCCGTCGCGGAACACGGCCACCCGGTCGCAGAGCCGCTCGGCCTCCTCCATGAAGTGCGTGACGAGCAGGATCGTCACCCCCCGGTCGCGAATCGTCTCGATCAGCTCCCACGTGTCGCG
>JAVXWK010000310.1:0-2576 GCA_032230575.1 Pseudonocardiales bacterium
ACGCGCTCGGCTGGGCCGGCGCGGCGGCCGTCGGAATCCTGAGCGCCGGGTTGCTCGCCCTGGCCGTGGAACGCTTGCTACTGGCCCGCTCCCGGCACGCCGACCCGTTCAGCCTCGCGCTGCTGACCATCGGAATCGACGTGATCATCACCGAGGAGGTGGTGCGGCGGCTGGGAGTCTCCCTGCCGTTCATCGGTGACGCCTGGGACGCCCAGCCGGTGCAGATCGGTGGCATCACGCTCTTCCGCACGCACCTGGTGGCGTTGCTGGTCGCGACCGTGCTGATCACCGGCTTCTTCCTGCTGCAGCGGTACTCCAGCTGGGGCATCGCGATGCGGGCGCAGTCGGAGAACCGCGAGGCCGCCGCGCTGGCAGGCATCCGGAGCGCGCGGGTCACCGCGTCGGTGTGGCTGGTCGCGGGGTTGCTGGCCGGGATCGCGGTGCTGTTCATCGCCACCCAGGACTTCTCCGGCTCCGGGCTGAGCCGTGGCACGCACTCGATCGCACTGGCCGCGTTCCCCGCCGCGATCATCGGCGGTCTCGACTCCACGGCGGGTGCGATCGTCGGTGGCATCACCGTGGGGCTGGTCGACGCGCTGTCCACGCACTACATCTCGTTCGCCTTCGCCAAGAGCGCGATCGTCCTCGTGATGCTCGTGGTGCTGGTCGCTCGGCCGGCCGGGTTGTTCGGCACACGGGAGACAACCCGTGTCTAGGCGACTCCTCTGGCTCGCGGGCGTACTGGTGCTGCTCGCGTTGCCGCTCTACCTCGAAGCGCAATGGCTCAAGGCCGGTCAGTACATGATGATCGGCGCGGTGGGCGCGATCGGGCTGACGCTGCTCACCGGCCAGGCCGGGCAGCTGTCGCTGGCACACGGGTTCTTCCTGCTGGTCGGTGCGACCTCCTACACCGTCCTTTCCGGACCTTCGGGCGATCTCGCAGGCTTCGGACTGGATCCGCTGCTCGCGCTGATCGGCGCCGTCGTGATCACCGCGTTGACCGGGATGGCGTTCGCACCGGTCGCGGGACGGCTGCGCGGGATCTACCTGGGTGTCGCCTCGCTCGCTCTGGTGTTCCTGGGCCTCTACCTCGGGCAGGAATGGAACGCGTTGACCGGCGGCACGTCCACCGGGCGTGCCCCGGCGGCGTTCGAGCTGTTCGGGTTCTCGTTCTCCAACGAGGGCGAGTTCGCGATCGCGGGCGTGCCGATCCGGGGTGCCGAACGCACCTGGTACCTGTTCCTGGCGTTGTTGGGGCTTTCCTACGTGCTCGCGCGCGGCGCCGTCCGGACCAGGGTCGGCCGATCGTGGCGGGCAGTGCGGGACAACGAGGCCGCGGCCACCGCGATGGGTGTCGACATTGCCCGCACCAAGGCCGCGGTGTTCGCCGTGTCGTCGGCGTACGCGGGCCTCGCCGGGGTGATGACCGTGCTGTGGTTCGACATTCTCAAGCCTGACGAGAGCGAGTTCGGCACCTACGGCATCAACACGTCGATCGCGTTTCTCGCCATGGTGATCATCGGTGGCCTGGGTTCGGTGACGGGCGCGGTGGTCGGCGCGCTCGTCGTCTTCGGCCTGCCGCAGCTGCTGACGCTCTACTCCACCGACCTCGGGTGGTTCACCGGCTCGATCACACCCGTGCTGGTCAGTTCTTTCGTCTACGGCGCCGCCATCGTGCTCGTCGTGTTGTTCGACCTCAGGGAGTTGAAACGATGAAGAGAGTGCTGGTGGCATCGCTGTTGCTGCTCACCGCGTGCAGCACGAAAGCAGGCACGGCAACGGACACGAGCTCGGGCGGGGTGAAGTCCGGCGTCGGCGTCACCGACACGGAGATCACGCTCGGCGTGATGACCGACCGGACAGGCCCGTTCAAGAGCATCTCCGCCGCCATCACCCACGGCAACGAGCTGTGGGGCAAGGACTTCAACGCGGCGGGCGGCGTGTGCGGGCGCCAGGTCAAGCTGGAGATCGTCGACCACGGTTACAAGGCCGACACCGCGAAGACGCTCTACCCGCAGATCGAGCCGAAGGTGCTCGGGTTCGTGCAGCTGGTCGGCTCGCCGATCATGGCCGCGCTCGGCAAGAACGTCGAGGCCGACAAGCTGACCACCACGCCCGCCTCGTGGTCGTCGGAACTGCTCAGCAACCCGTACGTGATGATCGTCGGCACCACCTACGACGTCGAGATGATCGACGGCCTGAGCTACCTGCAGAAGCAGGGCATGATCGCCGACGGTGACGCGGTCGGGCACATCTACGTCGACGGCGAGTACGGCGCGAACGGCCTGCGCGGCTCGAAGTACTACGCCCAGCAGCACGGGTTGAAGCTCTCCGAGGTCAAGATCACCTCCACCGACACCGATCTGACCAACGTGGTCACCGGTCTCAAGGGCCAGGGTGTGAAGGCGATCCTGCTGACGACCACGCCCACGCAGACGGGTTCCGTCGCCGCCGCGAACAAGGCGCTCGGGCTGAACGTCCCGATCCTCGGCAACAACCCCAGTTTCGACCCGGTCCTGCATCAGAGCCCCGCGGCCGGTGCCCTGGACAAGATGTTCATCGTCGCGAGCACGGTG
>JAVXWK010000311.1:0-9559 GCA_032230575.1 Pseudonocardiales bacterium
CCTGCTGACCGCGCGCCACTCGGCCGACCGCGGCACGCGCCTGCTGACCTACCTCGCGGACGTCACGGTCAACCACCCGAACGGCACCCGCCCGACCGCGGTGGACCCGCGCGAGAAGCTGCCGATCATCGACCTGAACGCCGAGCCGCCCGCCGGCTCCAAGCAGAAGCTGGTCGAGCTCGGCCCCGAGGGCTTCGCGCGCTGGATGCGGGAGAGCAAGGCGGTCGGCGTCACGGACACGACGTTCCGCGACGCGCACCAGTCGCTGCTCGCGACCCGAGTGCGCACCAAGGACCTGCTCGCCGTCGCGCCGCACGTCGCGCGCATGACGCCCGAGCTGCTCTCGCTGGAGTGCTGGGGCGGCGCGACGTACGACGTGGCGCTGCGGTTCCTCGCCGAGGACCCGTGGGAGCGTCTCGCGTCACTGCGCGAGGCGGTGCCGAACATCAACCTGCAGATGCTGCTGCGCGGCCGCAACACGGTCGGCTACACGCCGTACCCCGAGGCGGTCACCAAGGCGTTCGTGCAGGAGGCGACGAACACCGGCATCGACATCTTCCGGATCTTCGACGCGCTGAACGACGTCGAGCAGATGCGCCCGGCGATCGAGGCCGTGCGTGAGACCGGAACGGCGGTCGCCGAGGTCGCCCTCTGCTACACGAGCGATCTGTCCAATCCGGACGAACGTCTGTACACACTGGACTACTACCTCAAGCTGGCCGAGCAGATCGTCGGCGCCGGCGCGCACGTGTTGTGCGTCAAGGACATGGCGGGCCTGCTCAGGGCGCCGGCCGCGTCGCGCCTGATCACGGCGCTGCGCAAGGAGTTCGACCTCCCGGTCCACCTGCACACGCACGACACGGCGGGTGGCCAGCTGGCGACGTACCTCGCGGCGATCCAGGCGGGCGTGGACGCGATCGACGGCGCCACCGCGTCGATGGCGGGTACGACGTCGCAGCCGCCGCTGTCGTCGATCGTGGCGCTGACCGACCACACCGAGCACTCGACGGGGCTGAACCTCCAGAACGTCTGCGACCTGGAGCCGTACTGGGAGTCGGTGCGCAAGATCTACGCGCCGTTCGAGTCCGGCATCCCCGGCCCGACCGGTCGCGTCTACCACCACGAGATCCCCGGTGGTCAGCTCTCGAACCTGCGCACTCAGGCCGTCGCTCTCGGTCTGGGCGAGAAGTTCGAGGAGATCGAGTCCATGTACGCGGCCGCCGACCGGATGCTCGGCCACCTGGTGAAGGTGACGCCGTCGTCCAAGGTCGTCGGTGACCTCGCGCTGCACCTCGTGGGCGCGGGCGTGTCCCCGAAGGAGTTCGAGGCCGACCCCGGCAAGTTCGACATCCCGGCGTCGGTGATCGGCTTCCTGCACGGCGAGCTGGGCGATCCGCCCGGTGGCTGGCCGGAGCCGTTCCGCTCGAAGGCTCTGGAAGGCCGTCCGGCCCCGAAGCCGATCGAGGAGCTCTCCGCCGAAGACGAGGCAGGCCTCGTCGACTCGCGCCGGGCGACCCTGAACCGGCTGCTGTTCCCGGCGCCCACCAAGGAGTTCCTCACGCACCGCGACGCCTACGGCGACACGTCGGTGTTGCGCTCCAAGGACTTCTTCTACGGCCTGCGTCCGGGCGAGGAGTACTCCGTCGACCTGGAGCCGGGCGTGCGGCTGCTCATCGGCCTGGAGGCGATCTCCGAGGCCGACGCGCGCGGCATCCGCACGGTCATGGCGACCCTGAACGGCCAGATGCGCCCGATCCAGGTCCGCGACCGCTCCGTGACGACGGACATCCCGGTCGCCGAGAAGGCCGACAGGAGCAACCCGAACCACGTCGCGGCGCCGTTCGCGGGTGTGGTCACGGCGGTGGTGGCCGAGGGCGACTCGGTCGACGCCGGTCAGACGGTCGCGACGATCGAGGCCATGAAGATGGAGGCCGCGATCACCGCGCCCAAGGCCGGTCGTGTGCAGCGCCTGGCGTTGCGGGGCGCTCAGCAGGTCGAAGGCGGAGACCTCCTGATCGTCCTGGAGTGAGTTCTGCTTTGTTCCCGAAGGGCCCGGCCTCGGTTGGCCGGGCCCTTCGTCGTGCGGGCGGTCCGGAACTCGACGACCATTCCCCGCGTTGCACCGGGCACAGGTCAGGGAAGAGGGTTCGATCATGAAGAAGGCGTTGGCCGGCCTGCTCGGACTTGCGGGCGTGGCGTGGGCGTTGCGGGACGTGCCCAGACAGCTGGGCGGCAAGCCGGACCCGGTGGAGATGTCGCGTTCGCCGCGCTACCGGGACGGGAAGTTCCACAACGACAAGGAAGTGAGCACGGTCCCGGACCGCGACTCCTTCTCGGCGCGCGACTTCCTCTTCGGTGGCGAGGACCGGAAGCCGTCTTCCGCGGTGCCGCTGGTCGGACCTGCCGCGCCGGTGACGTCCGGGCTGCACGTGACCTGGTACGGGCATGCTTCCGCGTTGATCGAGATCGATGGCGCCGCGGTGCTGCTGGATCCCGTGTGGAGTGACCGGGTGTCGCCCTCCGCGCACGTCGGACCTCGTCGTCTGCACCCGGTTCCGCATTCGTTGTCCGATTTGCCTCGGTTGAGTGCCGTGGTGATCTCTCACGATCACTATGACCACTTGGACATGGCGACTGTGGATGCGTTGGTTGCGTCCTCGTCGTGTGTGTTTGTGGTGCCGTTGGGGTTGGGTGCGCATCTGCGGCGGTGGGCCGTGCCCGATGATCGGATTGTCGAGCTGGACTGGGACGAGTCGTTCTCCGTCGACGGGTTCGAGCTCACTTGTACTGCGGCGCAACACTTTTCTGGGCGGTCGGTGTCGCGGAACGTGACGTTGTGGGCTTCGTGGGTGATCTCGCGTGGTTCGCGGTCGGTGTTCTACAGCGGGGACACCGGGTACTTCCCGGGGTATTCGGCCATCGGGGCCGCGCACGGGCCGTTCGATGTTGTGCTGATGCAGGTCGGGGCTTACGGGGATGCTTGGCCTGATATCCACATGACGCCTGAGGAAGGGGTTCAGGCGTTTGAGGATCTCGGGGGTGGGTTGTTGGTCCCGGTGCATTGGGCGACGTTCAACCTGGCGCTGCACTCGTGGACTGAGCCTGTGGATCGGGTGTGGCGGGAGGTCAAGGCTCGGGGGTTGAGGTTGGCCGTGCCTCGGCCTGGGGAGCGGGTTGACGTTGATGCGCCTGGTGAGGTTGACGGGTGGTGGCAGGCGCTCGCCTGAGGGCGCCGTTCCGGCGCGCGCGAGGGTTGCGCAGGTCGCCTCGCCTTCGGCGTCGGGATTTGGCGTCTGCAAGCACCACCAACTCATGATCGAATCGCCTTCAACTGCGCCCAACTGACTGGCGCGCCGACGTGCGCGTGAGTTGGATGTGGGGTGAGGCCTGTTGATGTTGAGTGGGTAGTACTTGCGGCGTGCAGATCGCACGGCCCGGGGCTACTTGGGGGAAGCATGCGTACTGCGGTTGTTACTGGTGGTGGCACTGGGATTGGGCGGGCCATCGCCCTGGAGCTCGTGTCGCTGGGGCTGGACGTCACGATCACCGGGCGGCGTGCCGAGATCCTCGCCCAGATTCCGAAGGTCAAGTACGCCGCGTTCGACGCCACCGATCCGGAGGCGGTTCGCGCGGCGCTGGCGGACCTGCCGTCCCGAGTGGACGTTCTGGTCAACAACGCCGGTGGGGTCATCGGTCATGAGGACACGAAGTCGCGGTGGCTCGCGAACTACGAGGCCAACGTTGTCAGCGCGGTGCTCGTCGCCGAGGCGCTCACGCCCAGGTTGGCGGACAACGGGCGGGTGATCACGATCGGCTCGATCGCGGGGCGTCGGGGTGGTGGGAGTTATGGCGCGGCGAAGGCTGCGGTGGAGGCGTGGACGGCGGAGTTGGCCGGTGAGCTCGGGGGGCGTGGGATCACGGCGAACGTGGTGTCGCCTGGGCTGATTGTAGATACGGAGTTCTTCGGCGATTCGATGTCCGAGGAGCGGCTCAGGACGTTGATCGGGCAGACCAAGAACGGAAGGGCCGGGACGCCGGAGGACGTGGCGGCGCTGGTGGGGTTCTTGGCTTCGGAGCGGGCCGGGCACATCACCGGGCAGGTGCTGGCGGTGAACGGCGGGGCACACCTGGGACGATGAGCGGGTGACGCGAATTGTTGCCGGGAGTGCGGGAGGCCGCAGGCTCAAGGTGCCGCCGAAGGGGACCAGGCCCACGTCCGAGCGGGTGCGGGAGGCGTTGTTCAGTTCGCTCGAGTCGCTGGTGGACCTCGACGGGCTTCGGGTGCTGGATTTGTACGCGGGGTCGGGGGCGCTCGGGTTCGAGGCGTTGAGCCGGGGGGCCGGGCACGCGACGTTCGTGGAGGCGGACAAGAGGGCCGCTGAGGTGCTCAAGGCCAACGCCAGGGAGCTGCCGTTCCGGGACGTGGTGATCGCCAACCGGAGTGCAGAGGCGTACGCGGCGTCGGAGGGGGAGCCGTTCGACGTGGTGTTCGCGGATCCGCCCTACGCGGTCACCGACGGAGAGCTGGAGAAGGTGCTTTCTGGATTGGTAAACGCGGCGAGGCTCACAGCCGGGGCGGTGCTGATCGTGGAGCGTGCTTCGCGCAGTGCCGAACCAGTGTGGCCTGAGGGAGTGGAATCCTTGCGTGCCAAGCGTTATGGCGACACGGCTGTGTACTGGGGGCAGGTGCGTTCGGATGGGTGACGAGAACCACGGACACGCCTGGAGGCGTCCGATCGGGTGCTAACGTCCGGCGCATGACGCGCGCCGTGTACCCCGGCTCCTACGACCCGGTAACCAACGGCCACCTGGACATCATCGGGAGAGCCGCGCACCTCTTCGAAGAGGTTGTCGTCGCCGTGCTCATCAACAAGAACAAGCGCACCTTGTTCGACGTCGAGGAGCGGCAGGAGATGCTGCGCGAGGTCACGAAGCAGTGGGACAACGTGCGTGTGGACTCGTGGCACGGGCTGTTGGTCGACTACTGCCGTGAGAACAACATCAAGGCCATCGTGAAGGGCCTGCGCGCGGTCAGTGATTACGACTACGAGCTGCAGATGGCGCAGATGAACCATCAGCTCACCGGGGTCGACACGCTGTTCATGCAGGCCAGCCCGCAGTACTCCTACCTGGCGTCGTCGCTGGTCAAGGAGGTCGCGACCTACGGTGGCGACGTGTCGACGCTGCTGCCCGCCACCATCGAGCAGCGGCTGCAGCAGCGCCTCGCGGAGCTTCGTTAGAGCGAGAGCTTCATGCCCACGTGCGACGCGGTGAAGCCGAGTCGTTCGTAGAAGCGGTGTGCGTCGACGCGTGAGGCGTCGGTGGTGAGCTGGACTAGGCCGCAGCCGCGGGCGCGGGCCTCGTCGATCGCCCAGCGGATCAGCTGCTCGCCGAGGCCGTTGCCGCGCTGGTCGGAGCGCACCCGCACGGCCTCGACGGTCGCGCGGCTCATGCCGAGGCGCGACAGGCCGGACGTGAACGTGAGCTGCAGCGTGCCCACGACCTCGCCGTCGGTGTCGGCCACCGCGAGGTACTGGTGCGGGTCGGCGTCGATCACTTCGAACGCGCTGAGGTAGGCGGGATCTCCTGGCTTCTCGCGCTGAGCGCCCAAGGGGTCGTCGGCGAGCATCGCCACGATCGGGTCGACATCGGCCGCGGTCGCCCGCCTGATCGTGATGGTCACGGCAAATCCTGACACGCCCTGCCGATCTCCCTCTTTCGGGGAGACGGGCAGGGCACACTTGTCAGTGGGAGCCACAGGTGGTTAGGGGTGTGAGACGTGTACCGGGTGTTCGAGGCACTCGACGAGCTCGTCACGATCGTCGAGGAAGCGCGCGGAGTTCCGATGACCTCGGGCTGCGTGGTGCCGCGCGGTGATGTGCTCGAACTGCTCGACGACGTGCGCGACGCGATCCCCGCGGAGCTCGACGACGCGCAGGACGTGCTGGACCACAAGGAAGAGCTGGTCGGCAAGGCCAAGCACGACGCGGAAGCGGGCGTGTCGAAGGCTCGTGCGGACGCGGATCGCATGCTCGCCGAGGCGCAGGCCGAGGCGGAGGCGATGCTGTCGGACGCGCGTGCCAGGGCCGAGCGGATGATCGCCGAGGCGGAGGATCAGGCGGAACGCACCGTCGCCGCCGGTCGGCAGGAGTACGACGACCTGGTCGGGCGGTCGCACGCCGAGGCCGAACGGATGATCCAGGCCGGCCGCGCCAACTACGAGCGCGCCACCGAGGACGGCCGCGCCGAGCAGGCCAGGCTCGTCAACGAGCAGGAGGTCGTCCGGGCGGCGCACGCCGAGTCGGCGCGCCTGCTCGACGCCGCCCAGAGCGAGTCGATCCGGTTGCGGTCGGAGTGCGACGCGTACGTCGACAGCAAGCTCGCGGACTTCGAGGACCTCCTCGCGCACACGCTCAGGTCGGTCGGCAAGGGCCGTTCGCACCTGCGCGGGCCGGCCGTCGCGGGAGCCTCAGCCCCCTTCGACTACGGCGCCTGACCCTCACCCTTTCGTGTTTTCGGACGGTACGCGGGGACCCCACGTACCGTCCTGGAGGACGCAGCGTCCCCGCGTACCGTCCGAAAATGGGGGGATGGGCGCCTGAACGTGTGATTCGCGCTACGTCGGACAGGTGCGATCACCTGGCGATTTCACGGGTGAGCCCGTTGTCCCGTACCCTGGACCGGCTGGACGTGGTAGGTCCCCGCCGGCAAAACCCGAAAATCATGACTGAGCATCGTCACGCGTCCACGCGTCCCACAGCATCCAGTCCCTGGGTCATCGACACCAGGGACATCGGCCGTCGCGCCGGTCTGAGCCGACCCCTCGTGAGGTCGGTCCCCGGCGCGGGTGTGGGGCTGCTCGGGGTGATAGCGGTGCCCGAGAACGGGGAAGTAGAGCTCGACCTCCTGATCGAATCGGTCGTGGAGGGCCTGCTCGTGTCGGGGACAGCGTCGGCGAAGGTCGAAGGGGAGTGCTCGAGGTGCCTCGAGCCGCTCACCGATGAGGTTGAAGTCCGGGTCACGGAGCTGTACGCGTGGCCGGACAGCACCACGGACGAGACCACTGATGAACACGAGGTCAGCCGGATCGTCAACGATCTGATCGACCTCGAGCCTGTGGTGCGGGACGCCATCGTTCTCGCGCTGCCGCAGGCGCCGCTTTGCGAGCCGGACTGCAAGGGGCTTTGTCCCGAATGTGGTGGCAGGTGGGCGGAGCTCGGGCCCGACCATGGGCATGAGACGATTGACCCTCGTTGGGCCGCGTTGCAAGAGCGGTTCAGCGATGACAACTCGGAGGAGAAGTAGTCGTGGCCGTCCCGAAGCGGAAAATGTCGCGTTCGAACACCCGCGCGCGCCGTTCCCAGTGGAAGACGTCTGCCGTGCACCTGGTGGCGTGCTCCAACAAGGCTTGCCGCCAGCCGAAGCCGCAGCACGTCGCCTGCCCGGCCTGTGGTCAGTACGCTGGCCGCCAGGTCGCTCAGCCGGCCTGATCTCCTCGGATACGTAGTGGGGGGAAAGCCGCCGCGCGCTCCGCAAGCTGACCGCGCGTCTTTGTCCGAAGCGCTCGGCGTCCAGTTGGACGCCGAGCTGCTCGAGCTTTCGCTCACCCACAGGTCCTACGCGTACGAGAACGGCGGTCTACCGCCGAACGAGCGTCTTGAGTTCCTGGGAGACGTCGTGCTCGGGTTGGTCGTCACCGACCACCTCTACCGCACTCATCCCGATCTTCCAGAGGGTCAGCTCGCGAAGCTCCGTGCCAGCGTGGTGAACATGCACGCTCTGGCGGGCGTAGCGCGTGACCTGGGTGAAGGCGGGCTCGGTGTACATCTGCTGCTCGGTCGTGGCGAAGAACTGACCGGCGGCAGGGACAAGGCGAGCATCCTCGCCGACGGCCTCGAAGCCGTCATCGGTGCGGTGTACCTGCAGTTCGGTATCGATACCGCACGAACGTTCGTTCACCGGCTGTTCGATCCACTCTTGGCCAAAGCTCCGCTTCTGGGTGCTGGACTGGACTGGAAGACAAGCCTGCAGGAGCTCACCGCTCAAGCCAGTCTCGGCGTCCCGGAGTACCGCGTGGACGACCAAGGGCCGGATCACCGCAAGGAGTTCACCGCCACGGTGCTCGTCGGTGGCCAGCCCTACGGCAAGGGTGATGGGCGCACCAAGAAGGAAGCCGAGCAGAAAGCCGCTGAAGCGGCCTATCATGTTCTGTCGGAGCGGGTCAAGGCCGAGCAGGAGTCGGCCAAGTCCGCAAACGGACAGAACGGCGCCTCGGTGACGCCAGGGACCCTCCCATCCGAGGAAGACTGAGATACGCAATGTATGCGACCAGGTACCGCACCAACCGCCGCACGCGCTCCGCTCGCGGCCCGGTGAACACCTCCCGCAACGGAGGCATCCAGGGACTTGTGCTGGTCAGGGACACGAGCCGCGCGGGCGTGTGGGTGCTCAAGCCCACCAAGCCGCAGGCCGCCGTGATCGAGGCGCAGCCCGTCGACGAGGGCAAGTCCGAAGCCTGACGTGCCCGAACTCCCAGAGGTCGAGGTGGTTCGCCTCGGCCTCGAAGCTCACGTCGCCGGCCGGGTCATCACCTCGGTAGAGGTGCTGCACCCACGCGCCATCCGCCGGCACGACCTGGGCTCCGCGGACTTCTGCGCGCGCTTGGTCTCGCAACCCATGGTTGCCGCCAAGCGCCGCGGCAAGTACCTCTGGGTCGAACTGGCCGACAAAGCCGCCATGCTGGCCCACCTGGGCATGAGCGGCCAAATGCTCGTTCAGCCTGCTGAGGCTCCGGACGAGAAACATCTTCGCGTGCGGTTCCGGTTCGCCGACGGCGGCCCGGAGCTGCGCTTCGTCGACCAAAGAACCTTCGGCGGCCTCGCGCTGGCCGAACTGGTCGAGGTCGACGGCACCCTGGTCCCCGACTCGGTCGCGCACATCGCCCGCGACCCGATGGACCCTCTCTTCTCCCGTGAGGCCGCGGTGCGCGCGTTGCGCCTGCGTCACACCGAGATCAAACGCGCTCTGCTCGACCAGACCCTCGTGTCCGGCATCGGCAACATCTACGCCGACGAGGCCCTGTGGCGAGCCCGCCTGCACGGCACCCGGATGACGGACAAGCTGACCAAGGTGAAGGCCGCTGAGCTGCTGGATCACGCCACTGATGTGATGCGTGAGGCGCTCGGGCAGGGTGGGACGTCGTTCGACGCGCTCTACGTCAACGTGAACGGTCAGTCCGGGTACTTCGACCGCTCGCTGAGCGCGTACGGGCAGGAGAACCGGCCGTGCAAGCGGTGTGGCGCCGTGATCGTCCGGGAGCCGTTCATGAACCGCTCCTCGTACTCGTGCCCGCGCTGCCAGCCGCGCCCTCGCTCCTGAGCGCCGGATGAAGATCCTCATCGCCCTCCTGCTGCTCGCTCTCGCCGGCTGCACCGGCGGTGAACCGGCCGATCGCACGAACCAGCCCTCCACCTCGTCCAGTCAGGGCGCGTCGAAGGTGCCGAAGGTGGCTGACCTGCGGCTCAGCGAGGCGCGGGACCTCTTGGCGGTGCGTGGCTAT
>JAVXWK010000319.1:0-23598 GCA_032230575.1 Pseudonocardiales bacterium
CACCGGCCAGACCACCAGAGGCAGCCCTACCGCGCAAAACACGCGCGTGCACGGCAACCCCTCTGTACCCGGACGCGGGCGATCTCAAGCGGCCGATCTGCCAGGCACAACAGCGAGACGTTCCACGGATTCGACCTCGTGTTCCCCAAAGCCGAAGTCAGCAACCGGTTCTGGCAGCCGCAGGCACAGCCGTGATCGCGGTCATCGTTCGGTTGCCGCAGCGGTGAAGTGGCGGGCCAGTGGTGCGGCGCCATCCGGGCTCAGCAACAGTTCGCCGCTCGCGTTGGCGCCGAGGATGGCGTCGGCCATGCGGTCGAGCATGGCCCGTTCGAACACGGTGACCGCGTCGTCGAGCGTGGCGTGCTCGGGCGCGAACAGGGTGTCGACGAGTTCCACGGCGTCGAGCAAAGCCATGTTCACGCCTTCTCCACCGAAGGGCGGCATGACATGTGCGGCGTCGCCGAGCAGGGTGATCCCGGAGTGCTGCTTCCACTGCTGGCGCACCGGCATGCCGTAGAGGGGCCAGTAGGCGAAGTCGCCGTCGATCTCGTCGAGCACCCCCAGCAGGTCCGGGCTCCATCCGACGAAGGTCTCGCGCAACTGCCTGCGGACGGCCGCGTCATCCGTGAACCGGTCGCCCTGCTCGCGGCTCGGGTCCTCCGCGGTGCGGATCGCGAAGTACACGCGGACCGAGCGGTCGGCCGCGCGCTGGGCCAGGATCGCCCTGTTGTCGCCGACCGCGTGCAGAATGCCCTCGCCGGTGTGCCGGGCGACGAACGACTCGGGACCGGGATCCCTGAGATCACCGTGGATGAACGTGATCCCGCTGTAGGCGGGCTGCTCGTCGGTGACCAGCGACCGGGCGTGCGAGCGGATTCCGTCGCAGGCGATGACGAGGCCGGCTTCGAGTTCGGTGCCGTCGGCGAGGCCGACCCGGTGACGGCCGCCGGGCACGGGCCTGACCGCGGTGACCTCGGCACCCCAGGTGATCGTCTCCGGCGGCAGTGAGTCGATCAGCAGCTGGCGCAGCTGTGCGCGGTCGATCTCCGGCCGGTACTCCCCTGCCGCCTCGTCCACGTCGACCTGGATCTCGCCGTCGGAGTTCATCAGGCACAGTCGTTGTCCCAGTGGCCGCGCCAGTTCCTCGAACTTCGCGAACAACCCCATCTCCCTCAACGCCAGCTGTCCGCCGTGCTCGGCGAGGTCGAGGCTGCCGCCCTGGGACCGGGCGTCCGGTCCCGCGTCCCGCTCCAGCACCCGTGGCGCGAGACCGCGCTGGTGCAGCAGTCGTGCCACGGCGAGGCCGGCCGGGCCGCCCCCGAGCACAACGATGTCCGCGGCCGTCACTGCCTGTGCGGCGGAACTGAACCCAGTCATGTCGAAACTCCTTGCGTCACTTGAACCAGCCGTCAGATCTGGGCGAGGCCACCGTCGACGACGATCTCCGAACCGGTGATGTAGGCGGCGCGCTCGCCGGCGAGGAACACCACCGCGTGCGCGACGTCCTCCGGGCGGCCCCAGCGGGCCATCGGCACCGTGCTCGTCACGTACTCGTCGATCGCCGACTGCATCTCCGGATCGGTCCGCGCGGTCAGCGCGGTGGCGATGCAGCCGGGCGTGACCGCGTTGACGCGCACGCCACGGGCCAGGACCTCCTCGTCGAGCGCGAGAGTGCGCACCAGGCTGCGCACAGCGGCCTTGCTGGCCGAGTACAACGGGTCTCCAGGACGGCCCTTGGCCTCGGACACCGAGCTGGTGACCACCACCGATCCGCCCTGGCGCAGCACCGGCAGCAGCTTGACGACGGTGAAGAAGACGCTTTTGACGTTGGTGGCCATCATCAGGTCGAAGTCGTGTTCGAGGGTCTTGAGAACCGGTGGCGCGTCGGAGCGGCCCGCGTTCGCGAACACCAGGTCGACCTGCCCGAAGTGCTCACCTGCCTGCGCGGCAACACGTTCCGTCCCCGCCACCGTCGCGACGTCCGCCACCACCACGTGCACCGGAGTGCCGGTGCCGATCTGCTCCGAGGCGGCCCGCAGCCTGGCCTCGTCACGCCCGGCGATCACCAGCGCGTATCCCTCGTTCGCGAGCTCGGCCGCCGTCGCCAGGCCGATCCCGCTGCTCCCGCCGGTCACCACCGCGACCCTGCCGTTCCAGTTCTGCTCCATGTCTACAGTCAAACACAAAAGTAAGTGAATTACTTCTTCTAGCCAGTGATGTGATGGACGAGACTCACGAAAGTCACTGCGGGAAGAAGGTCAGCGGGCCGTGTTACCGTGGCGAAATGGCCGGTGACGAGCACGAGGACAGCGCGAAACCGAGCCTGCGCGAGCGCAAGAAGCTGCTGACCCGCCAGGCGCTGATCGACGCGGCCGACGCGATGTTCGCCGAGCGCGGGTTCGACAAGGTCACCGTCGCCGAGATCGCCGACGCGGTGAACGTGGCCGCCAAGACGGTCTTCGTCTACTTCCCCACCAAGGAGGACCTGGTCTTCCACGGTGAGGACGAGGTGCGGCGCACGCTGGTCGGCCACATCCGGAACCGCCCGGCCGGGACCACACCGCTCGACGCCGTGGTGGACATGCTGAGCCAGGCCATGACCACCAGCCGGATGGGCGCGGTCACCGAACTGGAGCGCCTGCACCGCACGGTCGGCGACAGCGCGGGGCTCAAGTCGCGGATGCGGCTGATGTGGGAGCGGTTCGAACTGGCCGTGGCCGCCGAACTCGCCGGCGAGACGGGCGAACCGCCACACTCACCGCGCCCCCGCATCGCCGCCGCACAGCTCGTCCTGATCTACCGGACCATGGCGTCGCCCGAGGTCATGGCCTACGTCCGCGCACGCCCCAAAACACGTCAGCGCCAGGCATTCAGTGAATGGCTGACCGTCGCACGGGAGATGACCGGCGAGGGCATCGGCGACTACGCCAGGCGCGAAGGCTGATCCTTCCGCGGTGTCCGCGGCCAGGATGTAGACGTGACGCCATCGGCTCCGACGTCCCGGGCGAGGATGGGTCAGCCGGGCACATCCCGACGTCGTTCGAAGGAGCCGAGGGTGAAGTACGTGATCATGATTCACTCCAACCCCCAGCCGTGGGGGCATCCGACCCCCGAGTACCTGCCCGACTACCAGGACATGCCGCGGGAGCAGCGGGACCGGCTCAACGCCGAGTTCGAGAAGATGCTCGGCGAGTTGCACGAGAAGGGCGAACTGCTCGGCGGCGAGGCGCTGGGAGCACCCGAGTCGTCGCGGCTCTACCGGTGGGACGACGGGAAGCCGCTGGTCACCGATGGTCCCTACTCGGAGGCCAAGGAGCATCTGGCCGGGTTCTTCCTGATCGACGTGGAGAGCCACGCCCGTGCCGAGGAGATCGCCGCGCGGTTCGCCGGTCCGGGCGAGACGGTCGAGCTGCGGCCCACCATGTGGGCCGGCGGGCCCGCCTAGTGAGCGTGGTGGAGGACGTGTGGCGGCGCGAGTCGGCGCACGTCCTCGCCGCCCTGCTGCGCAGGTACGGCGATCTCGGCGACTGCGAGGACGCCGCGCAGGAGGCCGCCGAAGCCGCGGCACGGCAGTGGGATCGCGACGGCATGCCCGACAACCCGCGTGGCTGGCTCATCCGGGTCGCCTCGCGGCGGCTGATCGACAGGGTGCGCGCCGACGGAGCCAGGGCGGGGCGGGAGAACGCGGTCGTCGCGGCACAGCCCCGCGACGTCCATCTCGCGCCGCCGGCGGACCACTCGAATAGCAGCGAGGACGACGACACCCTGCGGTTGCTGCTCCTGTGCTGTCACCCCAGCTTGAGCCGCTCCTCGCAGGTGGCCCTGACCCTGCACGCCGTCGCCGGTCTGGGCACGGCGCAGATCGCCGCCACGTACCTGGTGCCGGAGCGCACGATGACGCAACGCCTGACCAGGGCGAGGGCGGCCTTGCGAGCCGCGGGTGCCACGTTCGAGCTCCCCACCGAGACTGACCTGCCCGCTCGCATCGCCTCGGTGCTCGACGTCTGCCACCTCCTGTTCACCGAGGGGCACACCCGCGCCATCGGCGCCGCGCTGGTGGACGCGACGCTGGCCGACGAGGCCATTCGCCTCACCCGGCAGCTGCACGCGGCGATCCCCGACCACGACGAGGTCGCGGGCGCCTTGGCCCTGATGCTGCTCACGCATGCCCGCACCCCCGCACGAACCGACAGCGGGCAACTGGTGCCGCTGGCCGAACAGGACCGTTCGCGATGGGATCGCCGGCTCATCGCGGAAGGGGTGCGCATCCTGGAGCGCGTGCTGCCGCGCGGGCACGTCGGCAGGTTCCAGCTCCAGGCCGCGGTCGCCGCCGTGCACGCGGAGGCGACCACCTGGGAGGAAACCGACTGGCGGCAGATCTGCGTGCTCTACGGCATGCTCGCGCGGGTGGCACCGAGCCCGGTCGTGACGCTCAACCAGGCCGTCGCGGTCGGGATGGCGATCAGCGCCGAGGACGGGCTGGCCCTGATCCAGCCGTTGCTCGACGATCCGGCGATGCGGCGGCACCACCGCACCCACGCCGTGCGTGCCCACCTGCTGGAGATGACCGGCGACCTCACCGGTGCGATCGACAGCTACCGCCAGGCTGCCCAGCTCACGACGAGCATGCCCGAACAGCGCTACCTGAACTCCCGAATCCGTCACCTCGAACCGGGGCCAGAGCCGTCCGGAACAGATACTCATTTGACGGAGTGAGCACTCACTCCGCACTATGGATGCATGACACCAGCATCCGAGACTCGGCGAAGAGCGCCGAGCATGAGCGCGGAAGACCGGCGCGCCATGATCGTGCACGCCGTGCTGCCGCTCCTGATCGAGCACGGCGCGAACGTGACGAGCAGCCAGATCGCCCGCGCCGCCGGCATCGGCGAGGGCACCATCTTCCGCGCGTTCAAGGACAAGGACGAGCTGTTCGACGCCTGCACGGCCGAGGCGCTGCGGCCCGATCACGTGCTCGACGCGATCGCCGAGATCCCCGTCGACCAGCCCCTGGCGGACCGGCTCGTCGAAGCCGCCGAAGCACTCGGCGCGCACCTCGAGCGGATGGGCGCGCTGATGGGCGCGCTGCACGCGTCCGGCCGGATCAAGCACCGCGACCCCGAGCAGCGCCACAAGGACAAGAGCGGCAGGGGCGGGCGCCGTGAGTCGATGGCCGCCATCCGGGGAGCGATGGTCGAGCTGTTCACGCCCGAGAAGGACCGGCTGCGGCTGCCACCCGAACAGCTCGCCGCCCTCTTCCTGACCTTGCTGTTCGGCGGCCGCCGAATGGCGTCCGACGTCGACGCGCCCACCACGCGCCAGGTGGTCGACTTCTTCCTGCACGGCGCCGTGGAGGCCGGATGATGCCGGGCGGTGGGGGCGGCATGGAGTTCATGCTGGGCCGGCGCGGCCGTCGGCGGCGGGCCGCGACGGTGCCGGACAGCGGGCTGACCGGGCCGGTCGACATTCCCGAACCGAAGCAGGACGACGAACCGAAGGATCTGCGTTCCCGGCTGAAGCGCGCGAGGACGTCCGTGGCGGGCACCGTCCGCGGTCTGCCGAAGGTCGCGAAGCTGACGTGGCAGGCCAGCCCGATCCTGACCGTCCTCCTGGCGCTGATCACGCTCCTGTCAGGGCTCCTGCCGACCGTGACCGCGTACATCGCGAAGCTGCTGCTGGACTCCGTCGTCGCGGCGATCCAGCACACCGGCACCACGGGTGACATCGCGAAGGTCGCGTTGCTCCAGTTCGGCGTGCTCGTCGCGACCGCGCTCAGCAGCTCGCTGACGTCGATCGCGCAGTCGCTGCTGCAGGAACGCATGACGCTGACCATCCGCCACCAGGTGATGGCGCACGCCAGCGAACTGCACCTCGCCTACTTCGAGGGCTCGACCTCGTACGACATGCTGCGCCAGGCCGCGCAGGAAGCACCGACGCGACCGTTGTCGATGATGAACTCCGCGCTGGGGCTCCTGCGGACGCTGATCACGTTCGGCAGCATGGTCGCGCTGCTCGTCTCGATCAGCCCGCTGCTGGCACTGGTCGCGCTGATGGCGCCGATCCCGGCGTTCATCTCGCAGTCGAAGTACGGCTCGCGCGCGTTCTGGCTGACCTTCATGATGTCGCCGATCAAGCGGCGGATGGACTACCTGTCCTCTTTGGTCACGACCGACGCCTATGCCAAGGAGACGAAGCTGTTCGGCCTCGGCCCGTACTTCGTCGACCGGTTCCGCCGGCTCGGCACCGTCTCCTACGAGCGACAGCGGAAGCTGACGGTCAACCGCAACATCAGCTCGACGTCCTGGGGGCTGTTGAGCACGCTCGCGGGTTCGGCGATCACGTTGTACATCGCGCTGGAAGCGGTCGGCGGACGGCTCACGCTGGGAGACCTGGCGCTGTACACGGCCGCGGCGGCGTCCGTGCAGGCGTCGGTGTCCGGGCTGTTCACGGCGCTTTCGGGAATGTACGAGAACAACCTCTACCTCGACACGCTGTACAGGTTCCTGGACACCAAGCCGGAGATCACGGCGCCGGCGGCACCACGGCCGATGCCGTCCACAGTGGAGGGTCACATCGAGTTCGACTCGGTGACCTTCAGCTATCCGGGTGCCGAGGAGCCCGCGCTGGACGACGTCAGCTTCGAGATCCGGCCCGGCGAGACGGTGGCCGTGGTGGGCCGCAACGGCGCCGGCAAGTCGACGTTGTTCAAGCTGCTCTGCCGGCTGTACGACCCGACCGGCGGCCGCATCCTGCTCGACGGCGTCGACATCCGCGAGTACGACCCGGACGAGCTGCGCAAGCGGATCAGCGCGATGTTCCAGGACTACGTGACGTACCAGGGGACTGCCGCGGAGAACATCGGCCTCGGCGACCTGACGCGGCTCGAGGACCGGCCGCACATCGAGGAGTCGGCCCGCCGCGCCGGCGCGGACGAGCGGATCGAGCGGCTGCCCCAGGGCTACGACAGCCCTCTCGGCCGCTGGTTCGACCAGGGTGTCAGCCTGTCCGGCGGTGAGTGGCAGAAGATCGCGCTGGCCAGGGCGTTCCAGCGGGAGGCACCACTTCTGGTGCTCGACGAGCCGACGTCGGCGCTCGACGCGCAGGCCGAGCACGACCTGTTCTCGCGACTGCGGGAACTGTCGGAGGGCCGCACGACGCTGTACATCTCGCACCGGTTCTCGACGGTGCGGCAGGCGGAGCGGATCTTGTTGCTGGAACACGGGAAGGTCGCCGAGTACGGGACGCACGAGGAGCTGATGGCGGCCAAGGCCGGGTATGCCGAGCTGTTCACGTTGCAGGCGCAGGCATATCTGGACGAAGTGCCCAGCTGAGCCTTGACCTCCAGCTATCTCGAGGTTGTTCGATGACGCGGTGGAGATCATCGGATTGGGCTGGCTGGGCACGCGAACCCGGCATGCGGGCGAACTGGCGGACTTCTACCGGGATGTGCTCGGACTGGCGCTGACACACCAGGAAGACGGCTTCTGGCTGTTCGCGCTTCCCGACGGGCGCAACGTCGAGGTGTTCGCGGACGGCTACCGGGGCAAGCAGCACTTCGACACCGGGCCGGTCACCGGGTTCGCGGTCCGGGACCTGCCCGCGGCCGTCGCCGAACTGCGCGCGGCGGGCGTGGAGTTGCTCGGCGAGCCAGGCCCGACCTGGCAGCACTTCCGCGGCCCGGACGGCAACGTGTACGAACTCGTGACCACCCCTGATCCGTATCGTTCTCCGATGTGACTGATCGAGCGGCGCCCGGCATCCAGACGTCAGGCCTCGACCTGCACCTGGGCGACATCGGCACCACCGGCCGCAACGTCCGGGCCGGCCTCATGGACGCCTTTCGCGAGGCGATCCGCACAGGCCGGCTGGCACCGGGCACGCGGTTGCCGTCGAGCCGCGTGCTGGCGACCGACCTCGGGCTGGGCCGCAACACCGTCGTCCGCGTCTACTCGGAGCTGATCAGCGAAGGATGGCTCACCGGGCTGCACGGGTCCGGCACCGAGGTGTCGCGGCGTTCGCCGGAGCTCGCGGGCGAACGGGCACGGCCGCGGACGCCCGCGGCACCACCCAGGCTGGTGCACGATCTCCGGCCGGGGTGGCCGGACCTGTCGTCGTTCCCGCGAGACGAGTGGATTCGCGCGGTGAAGCGCACGGTCGGCACCGCGCCGTTCGATGCCTTCGGGTACGCCGATCCGCACGGCAGGAGTGAACTGCGTGACGCGATCGCCCGCTATCTCGCCCGTTCCAGGGGACTGCGCGCGCACGCCGGCAACGTCATCGTGTGCAGCGGGGCCGCGGAAGGGTTGCGGCTCGTCGCCGCGACGCTCGTGAACGCGGGAGTCACGAAGGTGGCGATCGAGGAGTTCTGTCTCCACACGCAGCGCCCGGCGTTGCTGAAGGCCGGGATCGAGGCCGTCCCGATCCCGGTCGACGCCGACGGTGCGGACCTGTCGAGGCTCGACGACACACCTGAGCTGGGCGCGGTTGTGCTCACGCCGTCGCACCAGTTCCCCTTGGGCGTGGCGCTGCACTCCGACCGGCGGGCGGCGGTCGTCGACTGGGCCCGCCGGCGGGGCGCGCTGATCATCGAGGACGACTACGACGGCGAGTTCCGCTACGACCGGTCACCCGTGGGCGCGTTGCAGGGGCTGGATCACGACCACGTGATCTACCTGGGCACCGCGAGCAAGTCCCTGGCGCCGGGACTGCGCCTCGGCTGGCTCGTCGTGCCGGATCACCTGGTCGGCCAGATCGTCGCGGAGAAGGGGTGGG
Organism: Pseudonocardiales bacterium; assembly: GCA_032230575.1. GTDB lineage: Bacteria > Actinomycetota > Actinomycetes > Mycobacteriales > Pseudonocardiaceae > Lentzea. The sequence goes on from JAVXWK010000319.1 coordinate 8,773, forward strand.
CGGAGGACTCCGTCGGGTTCGTCAACCAGCTGGCGATGACCGACTTCATCGAGTCGGGTGCGTACGACCGGCACATCCGCGCGATGCGCTCGCAGTACAGCGGACGACGTCGGCAGCTGGTCGAGACCATCAGCCGGCACTCCCCCGCCACGCGGGTGGCCGGGATGTCCGCCGGACTGCACGTCCTGCTCGAACAACCCGGCCGGACCGGCGCCGAGCTCGTGCGCCGGGCTGCCCGCGAACAGCTCGCGGTCGAACCCCTCGACCTGTTCCGGAACCCGGAGTCCACATCGGACCGCGACGGCCTGGTGGTCGGGTTCGCCGCGCCCTCCCCCAGTGCCTGGTCGGGCGCGCTGGAAGCCCTGGTTCGCGTACTCCGGTGAACGATTGGTTCCCGTTCCCGGTTGCCAACTGGTCCCAGCTTCCGAGCTGAAACCGGGCTAGTTTCGGAACCATGCTCGCTGCTGGAAACACGAAGGTCACGGACCTCCTCCGCGCCACCCCGCCACCCATCCCCGAGGGCGCGCACGCCATGACCCAGCTCGTCGAGCTGCCGCCGGCCGACGAGGGCCTGCGGCCCCATCGGCACAGCGGGCCGGTTTTCGGTTACGTCCTCGAAGGCAGGATCCTCTTCGAGCTCGAAGGCGAGGCCCCGCGCGAGATCACGGCCGGCGAGGCGTTCTGGGAGCCCGGCGGCGACGTGGTGCACTACCAGGTCGCGAACCTGGAACCGGAGGCCTGGAGCCGTTTCGTCGCCGTGTGCCTCTGCGCTCCCGGCGTGGACATGATCACCATGCTGGACCCCGCCGAGATCGTCGCGCGCGACCACCTCCGGCACCCCAGCGCCCGCCAGAACAGGACCTCGTCATGAAAGCCATCACCGTCAAGGACCAGGCAGCCGGTCTCGGCGGGTTGACCCTGACCGACCGCCCGTACCCGCACGCCTCGGAGAACGACGTCATCGTGCGGGTGTGCGCGGCGGGCTTCACCCCAGGCGAACTCGACTGGCCGGGTACCTGGACGGACCGGGCCGGCCGTGACCGGACGCCCAGCGTGCCCGGTCACGAGTTGTCCGGTGTCGTGGCGGAACTCGGCTACGGCACCACCGGGCTCACCGTCGGACAGCGGGTCTTCGGGCTCGCCGACTGGGCCCGGGACGGATCACTCGCCGAGTTCACTGCCGTCGAGGCCCGCAACCTCGCGCCCCTCCCGGCGGACGTCGACCACACCGTCGCCGCCGCCCTGCCGATCTCCGGCCTGACCGCGTGGCAGGCGCTGTTCGACCACGCCCGGCTCCAGTCCGGGCAGACCGTGCTGATCCACGGCGCGGCGGGCGGGGTGGGATCGATCGCGGTGCAACTCGCGCGCAGGGCGGGAGCGAGGGTCATCGGCACGGGCCGCGCCGGCAACCGCGACGTCGCACTCGGCCTGGGCGCCACCGCGTTCGTCGACCTGGAAACCGAGCGCCTGGAAGACGCCGGCGACGTCGACGTGGTCCTGGACGTGTTCGGAGGAGAGATCCTCGAACGCTCGGCCGGGCTGGTCCGCGCGGGCGGCACCCTCGTCACCGTCAACGAGCCCACCGAGGCCAGGCCGCGGGACGGCAGGACGATCTTCTTCGTCGTCGAACCGGACCGGGTCCGGCTGGCCGAGCTCGCGAAGCTCGTCCGCGAGGGAAGCCTGCGCGTTCTGGTCGGATCGCGATACCCGCTGGCCGAAGCGGCGACGGCCTTCGGTGCGGGACGCGGTGGCGGCGGAAAGTCGATCATCGTGATCGGTCAGGACTGACGTCCGCTACAGATCGTCGCGGACAGTCCTGTCAGGTCGCGGCGGCTCTGCTCACGTCCTCGCCGCCGGACGACACGTTCCTGCTCGCCGCGGTCGTCGTGCTGCTGCCACTCGCGCTCGTGGGCGGCGCTCCGGGTGGTCGCGGCGCAGGTCCATCACGACAGTTCCGTGATGATCTTCTCGATCCGCCGTGCGCGGGTCTCGGGTTGTTTCGCCGCCGCCACTGCCTCGGCCCGCTGCCGCTGGTTGCTGTAGGAGAGCGCGGTGAACGCGGCACGGGCGGCGGGGTGCTGGTCGAGTGCTGCCGCGAGGTCGTCGGGCAGCTCGACGGTGCGTTCCGCCAGGTCCGGTTCCAGCGTCACCTCGACGGTGTCACCGGCACTCACGCCCGCGGCCTCGCGGTTGGCGGCGCTCAGCGGCAGCATGAAGGCGCCGTCGTACACCGCCACCGTGCTGCGGTAGGTGTGGGCGCCGATGGTCACCAGCACCTTGGGCTTCTTGCCCTGCCCGAGCGCCTCCACCACGTCCGCCGGGACGGGGAGGCCGGTCGCGGTCTTGCCGTTGAGCTGGATCCGGGTGGTGAAGCTGTGGTGCGTCACGCCTCGGACTTTAGGGGTTCAAGTCGTGCGGGCACGTGCTTGTGCCACGGTGTGCCTGCCCATTCGTCGCGGTCTTCGGCGGCGGTGAGCTCGTTCGGTGCGACACCGGTGCGTTCCCGCACCGTCAGGCCGAGGCCGTTGGGCAGCGAGATGTGGCCGGCCCGCATGGAGTCCGTGACATCCACGAACACCTCCGCGCTGCCCCGCCGGGTGGTCAGCCTGACCTGGTCGCCGGTCGTGACGCCGAGCTGTGTCGCGTCGGTGGAGCTGATGCGCAGGCGGCCGTCCGGGTCGCGGCGTCGCCAGCTCGGGTCGCGCATGATCGTGTTGGCCGTGAACGCGCGGCGCTCTCCCGCGGACAGCACGAACGGCCAGTCCGGGTCCTGCCGCGGGGCGACCCGGTCGCGCAACGCGGCTACGGCGGCGAGCAGCTCCGGGACGTCGAGGTTGATCCGGTCGTTGGGCAGGCGCTGCCACGACGCGTCGTACTCGTCGTGGGTGATCTCCACGCCGTGCGAGCCGTGGATGATCGCTTCGAACAGCCGCTCCCCCGCTTCGAGTCCGGAGCCGTAGCCGGCCTTCTCCACGCCGGCCGGGTTCTTGCGGGCGCACTCGTGGGCGGCCATCCACAGCACGGCGGCTGCTGACGCTTCGTGCGGCAGGGTCGGGCCCAGCGTGCGGTACAGCAGTACCGAAGCGAGCCGTCGTTTCGCCGGATCCGCCAGGGCCGCGAGGAAAGCCTGCGCGTACTCGGCCCGTCCACTGGCCGCGGCCGCACGCAGTGGGGCGTAGTCGTGTTCGGTGAGCGCACCCGACGCCTCGACCAGCCGGGCGTGGATCTCCGGTTCGGGCAGCACGCCCTGCGGCGCGGGCACGACCGGGTGGCGCAGGTGGAAGATGTTGCGCGGGAAGTCGAAGTTGAAGAACGTGGCCTCGAACTTCTCGAACTGGGTCGGCGCGGGCAGCACGTAGTCGGCCAGGCGCGCGGTCTCGGTCATCGCGACGTCGATGACGACCACGAGCTCCAGCGCCCGCAACGCTTCTCGCATCCGGGCCGAGTCGGCCAGGGAGTGCGCGGGGTTCGCGCTCTCGACCAGCATCGCCCGATAACGCGCGGGGTGGTCGGTGAGGATCTCCTCGGCGATCACGTTGCACGGGACGAGGCCGCTGATGATCCGCGCGCCCGCGACCGGGCTGCGTGGTCCCTCGTCGCCGGCGTGACCGCGGTCCCGGCCGATCGGCACCAGGCTCGACGGCACGTACTGGGCGCCGCGTTTGCCGAAGTTGCCGGTGAGCAGCCAGACCAGCTTCTCGACGTAGCTCACGAGCGTGGAGTCGCGGTTCATCTGCACGCCGAGGTCTTCGAACACGGCGACGGAGTCAGCGGCGGCGACGCGGGCAGCGACCGCCCTCACGAGCGTTTCGTCGACGTCGGAAACGGCGCAGTAGCCGGCAACCGGTACCTGCTGCAGCACATCCACAACGGCGTCGAGGCCATTGGCGTGCTCAGCGAGCCAGTCCGCGGCGATCAGGTTCTCCTGCACGAGCACGGCGGCGAGCGCGGTCAGCAGGTAGAGGTCGGTACCGGGCCGGACCTGGAGGTGGAAGTCCGCCAGCTCCGCCGTCTCCGTTCGCACCGGGTCGATCACGATCATCGACCGGGCGGGGTCCTTGCCGATGTCCTTGAGCACCGAGCGGGCGCGTGGGAAGCCGTGCGACTGATAGGGGTTCTTGCCGACGAACAACGCGACCTCGCAGTGCTCGAAGTCGGCGCGGGTGATGTTGCCGAGCATGCGGGCGTTCACCCAGAACTCGCCGGTCTTCTCCTGCGCGAGCGCGGACGAGCGGTAGCGCGCACCGAACGCGGCCATCGTGGCGGGCGAGTACGCGCCGCCCAGGTGGTTGCCCTGGCCACCGCCGCCGTAGTAGAAGATCGTCTCCCCGCCGAAGGTGTCCCGGACCTCGCCCAGGCGCGCCGCGATCTCGCTGATCGCGGTGTCCCAGCCGATCTCCTCGAACGTGCCGTCGGGCCGCCGGCGCAGCGGGTGCGTGATCCGGCCGGTCTGGCCGTTCTGGTGCAGGTCGAGACGCAGTGCCTTGTTGCACGTGTAGCCGGCCGACGCGGGATGGAGCTTGTCGCCGCGGATCTTCTCGAACGACCGGCCGTCGTCGCCGACGAGGATCTCGATCCCGCAGTTGCACTCGCAGAGGATGCAGGCGCTGGGTTGCCACATCGGCCAGGCTCCTAGTCAGCTCGTTCGAGAAGAGGCGCGATCTCGATCAGCACGTCGTCGAGTGGGCTGAGGTCGCGGTTCGCGCGGCAGAGGATGATCGCTCCCTCGATCACGGACACGACCAAGGTCGCCAGCCGCTGGGCCCGCGGTGCCTCGAAACCGCCGGCGGACAGGACATCGGCGAGACTCGCGTGCCACTGGGCGAAGATCTCGCGCACCACAACGCCCGCGTCGGGAACGAGATCGCGGCTGTCCATGGCCATGGCCGCCACCGGGCAGCCCGCCCGGAAGTCGGTCTTGGTCAGAGCGCGCTTCCAGAAGCGGACGAGACCTTCGACCGTCCGCTGGACGTCGCCGTCGGTCGCGGAGTCGCTGACCATGGCGGCGATGTAGTCGCCGGCCTGGCGGACCGCGCCCAGCACGATCTCGTTCCGGCCGCCGGGAAAGTGGTGGTAAACGGACCCTCGCGGCGCTCCGCTGTGCGCCAGCACGGCGTCGACCGTCACGCCCGCGGCGCCACGTTCCCGCAGCAGCAGCACGGCGCTGTCGAGCATCCGCTGCTTCGTGCTCCGCTTGTCCGGTCCGCTCATCGGCAACTCCCTCGAATCGGGAGTATGACAGAGAGCATAATCGGTGTCACGGGCGAACATGACGAGTGGACCCGCGCACGAATGCCCGAGTCCACTGTGGATGGTCACTGAATGTTGATTCCAAGGGGGCGCCTCACGCCCGCCTGGTGGCCTTGGCGTGGAACCAGCCAACTAGTCCAGTGCCCGCAGGATGTTCGGTTCCTCTTCCGCCTCGGGGCCGAGCAGGTGTCCCGCCAGGGCCCAGCCCTCGAGGTCGGTCATCTGGTGCGGGATCAACAGGTCGACGTCCGGTAGTTCGGGTTCCATCTCGATCGTTCCTCCTCGGTCAGGCCACGAGCGCCTGTTCGCGCAGCTCGCCGCGAATGGCGCGGGCGAAGATCCGGTAGGTCGTCTCGGTCGGCTCGACGTCCAGGTCCTGCTGGAGGCGGCGCAGGCAGATGTCGTACCAGGTCTGCACCTGGCCGAGCTCGCCTTTCCTGCCGTGCACGACCATCAGGGTCTGGTAGAGCTCCTCCTGGTACGGGTCGACCGCCAGCAGGCGCTGGCACATCCGCACCGCGGCCAGGCGGTCTCCCCTGCGCAGCGCGTCGGCGCGCAGGTAGTGCAGGGCCTGCAGGACCAGTGCCTTGCTGCACGCCCGCTGCTCGTCGATCCAGTCACCGGACTCGGTCGCGAGGAAGTCGCCGGGACACAGGTCGACCGCGCGGGAGTAGTGCTGCACGGCGGTGGCGTGGTCGCCCGCCAGCTCGGCCGCGCGGGCCGTGTCGATCGCGGACGAGAACTCGTCCAGGTCCAGCCAGACGTCGTCGGCCTTGAGCAGGTAACCGTGGTCGCGGTTGACGATTTCCACGGCGGGCTCCTCGGAGTCGGCCGCGTGCAGAACCTGACGCACGCCGTGCATGGCGACCTTCAGGGAACTGCCCGTCGGCGACCATTCCTGGGCCGGCCAGAGCACCTCGTACAGCTTGTCCTTGGTCACCACTCGGCCGCGGTTCACCAGCAGGTACTGGAAGAGGCTGCGGGCCTTGCCGGCCCGCCAGCGCTCGACCGGCCGGCCGCACACGTGCACCGAGAAATCGCCGAAGAATCGCGCCGTGACAGCGGCCTCTGTGGTTTCTCGCAGCATTGGCGTAGCCTTTCCTGCCGACCGGATTTCGTATTTCCGACCTTATGACTCCCGTCACCCGTCCTCAAGTGGGGTTCACCGGGAACGACGACAATGTGTGGATGGTCGTAGTACCACTACGACCAAGGTCGTAGTGGCAATTGCCGAATTCGTGGCCGCGCCGGACGGACCCCAGGTCGATAGGCTCGTCACATGTACCTGACACAGCGGTCCGATGACCGCCGGCAGATGATGTTCGCAAACCTTCGCCTGTCTTGGAAGGAAGCCAGGCCGATGGTGCAGGGAATCTTCGCACTGCGATTCTGCTGCGCGGCTCTACTCGCCAATCATCACACAAATGGAGCAGTTTGGCCGATGGTCGCTGGGGTGTTGGGGTGCTGGGTGGCCGCCACTTGGGCCATCTATCTGCTCAACGGCGTCGCGGACGTCGTCGAGGACCGGGAGAACGGGTCGGTCCGGCCGATCTCACGGGGAGCGCTCCCAGTGGACCAGGCGAAATCCGTGGTCGTGGCGCTGGCCGCGACGGCGGTCGGCGTGGCCGCGCTGATCTCGCCGATCGTGTGCCTGCTGGTGGTCCTGCACCTCGCGGCCGGCATCGCGTACTCGACCGGACCGCGCCCACTCAAGCGAAACGTACCGGGATTTCTCGGAGCCGTCGTCGCGCTGGGAGGGCTGACTTATCTTTCCGGTTGGTACGCAAGCGGTGCGACGGAGATCGGCGCGCCGCTGTTGCTGTTCGGTGGGGCGATGTCGCTCTGGATGGCATTCGGCGGCGCTACCAAGGACCTTTCCGACACCGCCGGGGATCGCTTAGCGGGACGGCGCACGCTGCCCGTCGTGCTCGGCGATCGCGCGGCCCGCCTCGCGATGGCGATAGGCGCGAGCGCGGTCGGATGGGGATTTCTCCTCGCGGCGCTCGTTTGGGCACCATCGGTCGCGCCGGCCGCCTTCGTCGTGTGCGCGGGTTCCATCGCGCTGACGATCGTCGTGACCGGCAACATGAGCCAGGGAGAGCGGTTCTGCCGCCGCCGTCCGTACGGAACCTTCATGATTACCCAGTATGCCGCCCATCTAACGCTTCTTGTCTCACTGGCCTTCCTGTAACGGAATGCGGTGTTAGTGTTGCCGATGTCACACCTGCGTCGGCACAACTGAATGTCACGCACGGTAAGAGGGTGGACACGGACCGCTTTTTCGGGGAGGGACAGCGGTGGCCGACGGACGATTAGCGGGGTTCCGCGACGAAGTGCGCCGAGAAGTCGTGGACGCATTCGGCGCGAGACTTCGTGCTGATCGAAGTCCGCTCATAGCCTTTTCCGATGTCCGCGAGCAGTTGGACCGGCAGGTGGCCAACGTCCTCGCGGACGTCGAGGCCGCGGTCACCAGCTGCCCCGCGGCGTCACCTCTCCCGCTGACGACCGAGATCGGGGTCAACCGCGCGCTGCACGCCATCCACCCCGTCGAGTCGGTCAAGGCCGCGACGGCGTTGTTCGAGGTCGCGATGCCCGCGGTGGTGAACGAGCTCCGCCGCACCGGCTACGGGGACGCCGACCTGATGAAGGCGAGCACGGCGCTGCACCGGTCGATCATGTCCCGCATCGCCCAGGGTTCGGTCGCCTACGCGAGCTACCTGCTGAAGAAGGTCACCAGCTCGCACGAGGACGAACGCCACCGCATCGCCCGTGAGCTGCACGACCGGGTCGCGCACGCCGTCGGCAACGCGCTGCAGCACCTCGAGCTGCACGACGCCTACCTGGCGAACGACCCGGCACGCGCGCGGGCGAAGCTCAAGATGAGCCAGGACGTGCTGCGCGACGCGTTCGACGTCATCCGCCACCTCGCGACCGAGCTGCGCGCGTCCGCCGTGCTGGCAGGGGGTCTCCAGGTCGCGCTGTCCGACTACCTCGACGCCCACGCGCCGTTCGGCGTGCTGCACCACGTGACCGTGGAGGGCGATGTGCTGAGCCTGCCCTCCGAGGTCGTCGAGGAGCTGTACCTGGTGCTGCGCGAAGCCGCCCGCAACGCACTGCTGCACGCCGCACCGCAGCGCGTGGGCATCGAGATCGCGGTGGGCGGCAACCTGGTGCGGGCGAGCGTGGGCGACGACGGCTGCGGGTTCGACCTCGCCCAGGTGGGCGGCTCGACCGGCGGCATCGGTCTGGAGTCCATGCGGGAACGCGTGGAGCTGCTCGGCGGCACGTTCACCGCGGCGAGCAGCATCGGCGCGGGCACCACGGTCACGGTGACACTGCCCTGGCTGGACGCCGCATGACAGTGCGCATCGTCCTCGCCGACGACCACACGTTGTTCCGCGAAGGCCTGCGCGAGCTGCTCTCCACCGACCCCGACTTCCAGGTCGTGGGCGAGGGTTCCAGCGGCGACGAGGCGATCGCACTGGCCGAGGAGCACCGCCCGGACGTGGTGCTCCTCGACGTCGAGATGCCCGGCCCCGGCGCGAAGGCGGTGATCCTCGCCCTGCGCACCACGATCCCCGACCTCAACGTCATCGTCCTGACCATGCACGACAGCCCGGGGGTCGTCCGCGACCTGCTGCAGAGCGGTGCCGCGGCCTACCTCGTCAAGAACATCGCGCGAGACCAGCTCGTCGCCGCCGTGCGCTCGGTGAGCCGCAACCGGGAGAACGTCGTGCTGTCGATCCCGCGCGAGACCATGGACGCGCTGGAACCGCCCGCGGAGCGGCCCAGTCCGTTGTCGGCACGAGAGCTCGACGTGCTGCGGCTGGTGGCCAAGGCGATGAGCAACGCGCAGATCGCCGCCACGCTGTTCATCAGCGAGGGCACCGTCAAACGGCACCTGACCAACATCTACGGCAAGCTCGACGCCGTCTCCCGGGTCGACGCGATCAAGAAGGCCGCCGCCGCGGACCTGATCACCGGGCTGGAACAGGCGTAGCGGCGCGCATCGTCCGTCCCGCCGCCGCGCAGGCGTGTCCGAGCTTCTCCATCAACGCCGGCAACTCCGCCACCGGCAGGGCCTGCGCGCCGTCGCACAACGCGGACGCCGGATCGTGGTGGCTCTCCACGATGATCCCGTCGGCACCGGCGGCCGCGGCGGCCAGTGCCAGCGGCACCACCCGATCCGTGGCACCGGCGGCATGGCTCGGGTCCACGATGACCGGGAGGTGCGTGCGCTCCTTCAGCACCGGCACCGCGGCGACGTCGAGCGTGAACCGGTAGCTCGTCTCGAACGTCCGGATCCCGCGTTCGCACAACACCACCTGCTCGTTCCCGCCGTCCAGCAGGTACTCGCAGGCGAGCAGCAGCTCGTCCAGCGTCGCGGCCAGCCCCCGCTTGAGCAGCACCGGCACGCGCGTGCGTCCCGCCTCCCGCAGCAGCGTGTAGTTCTGCATGTTGCGGGCACCGATCTGGATCATGTCGACGGAAGACGCCATGTCCTCGATGTCGCGCACGTCCACGCACTCGCTGACCACCGGCAGGCCGGTCACCTCCCGCGCCTCGGCGAGCAGGCGCAGTCCGGGCACGCCCAGGCCGTGGAAGGCGTAGGGCGACGTGCGGGGCTTGAAAGCACCGGCCCGCAAGGCATCCGCACCGGCCGCGCGCACGGCGTCGGCGATGGTGAGAAGCTGGCTGCGGTTCTCCACCGAGCATGGACCGGCGATCACCGTGAAGTCCGGGCCGCCGATCGACGCGGCGCCCAGCGACACCGGCGTGCAGTCGGGACGACCGCGCAGGCGGGCGGAACGGGGGTAGGCGGCGGGCAGCTTGGCGACGTCCAGCACGCACGGTTCGTCCGCCAGCAGCGCGCGGATCGCGTTGTGGTCACCGGACAGCGACAGCAGCTCAGGGGTGTGCACGCGCAGGCCGTTGCCCGCGAACTGCACCAGGTCGATGATCCGGCGCCGATCCGCGGGCGTGCACGCCTCGCTCAGCATGATGACGATCATGTGGTCAGACCCTTCAGTAGACGGGCGTAGTCGCGCAGCACGCCGTGGGGCGCGCCCTTCGGGTGGTGTGCCTCGATCGCGTAGCCGTTGGCGTCCGGTTTGACGTTCACCACCAACGAGAACTTCGACGTGCGGTACTCGGGCTCGACCACCGCGGCACCGCCCGTGTCGAACACGAACATCACGTCGACCAGTGGTGCGGCCGCCAGGTACTCGGCCGGGAACAGCCGTTCCACGACGTGTTCGAACGGGATGGTGGCGTGCGCGAAGGCCTCCACCGCGGTCGTCCTGGCGCGGCGCACCAGGTCCAGGTCCTCGCCGCGGGTGTTCATGCGCAGCACGACGCGGTTGACGAAGTAGCCGATCGTGCGTTCGGCGTCGGGCGCGCGGCCGGACACCGACGTGCCGATCGCGACGTCGTGGCTGCCGGTGCGGTCCCCGTGCAGCTTCGCGAACAGCGCGAACATGGCCATGAACGGGGTGGCCTTCGCCGCCCTGCCGAGCAGGCGCACCTTCTCCGCCACCCCGGCGTCGATCCTGACTCGCTCCACTGTGGACTCACGGGACCTGCCGTTGCGCGGTTCCAGCCCGGCCAGCCTGCGCCGCCAGTACGCCACTTCCTGTTCCGCGCGGCGCGACGCGAGCCAGCCGCGTTGCCTGGCGGCGTGCCGGTGGTACGGCAGGGCCGGCTCCGGCAGGTCCTCGCCGCGACACGCGCGGGTCAGCTCGTCCGCGAACACGCGCATCGACCAGCCGTCGCTCGCGATGTTGTGGATGTTCACGAGCAGCACGTCGTCCGGGAGCAGGCTCACCCGCAGCGGCGGCTCGGAGCCGAGGTGGAACGGTCGTCGGTTGTCCTCCCGCAGTGCCGTCTGCACATCCGTGTCGACGACTTGCAGCTGTGGACGGGCAGCGTCGACCTGCCACAGGCTTCCGTCGTCCCAGTCGTAGGCGGACGTGAGAATCTCGTGCCGGTCGAGCACGACGTCCAGCGCACGCCGCAGCCGGGGCTCGTCCACCGGGCCCGGCAGACGCAGCGCCCACGGCCAGCTGTACGCCGGGTCGGCGGGATCGGCCTGGTTGAGCCGCCAGAAGCGCAGCTGACCCGGCGTGGTCGCCTTTCTGGCGGCCAGCAGGGCGAGCAGCTCGCGGCGTTCGTCGGACAGAGTCACGCGCAAGACGATGGCGGGCCGCGGTTCGCCGCCGGTTACGTAACCGCGACCGGATACACCCGCACGATGAACCTGTTGACACCACAGGAGAACCCGGACGCGCCAGTGCGACTCGTGTGCTTCCCGAACGCCGGTTCCGGCGCCGCGGGCTACCGCGCGTTCGCACCGCTGCTCGCACCCGTCGCCGAGCTCGCCGTCGTGCGGCTGCCGGGCAGGGAGGCCCGGATCGCCGAGGAACCCCACCGCAAGCTGTCCGAGCTCGTGCCGCAACTGGCCGACGAGCTCGGGGAATGCCTGGACGTCGGCACGCGCGGCCTCGCGTTCTTCGGGCACAGCATGGGCGCGCTGGTCGCGTTCGAGCTCGCCCGGCACCTGCGCCGCTGCGACCGCAGGGTGCCCGACCAGATCATCGCGTCCGGGCGGCCCGCGCCGCACGTGCCGTACCCGCCGGGCTACGAGTTCGTGCACAGCCTGCCGGAGCAGCGGCTCGTCCAGCGGTTGCGCGGGTACAGCGGCACGCCGGACGAACTGCTGGCCGATCCGGACCTCCTGGCCATGTTCCTGCCCACGCTGCGCGCCGACTTCGAGGTCGTCGAGACCTACGAGTACTACCCGGAGCCTCCGCTGCCGTGCGCCGTCTCGGCGTACGGCGGGATGGCCGACGAGGAGGTGCCGGCCGCGACCCTGGCGAGCTGGGCCGAGCACACCACGGGGGCCTTCCGGCTTCGGTTGTTCGACGGTGGCCACTTCTACCTCGACGAGTCACGCTCCCGCGTCGCGTGTGCGGTGCTCGACGATCTGCGAAGCTGGAGTGCGTGAAAACGATCACCTGGAAGCAGGTGGCCGCGTGGCGTGCCCGGCGGCACGGCCTGCACACGTTGCGCCCGGCCACCGACGCGATCGACGTCGCGAGCTCGTTGTGCGGAGTGCACGCGCAGCTGATGTCCTCGGCCGGGCTGACGCTGCACGCGCGCCTGGACGGGTTCGTCTGCACCGACGTCGACCGGTTGCTGTGGCAGGACCGGGCGCTGGTCAAGACCTGGAGCATGCGCGGCACCCTGCACCTGCTGCCCGCCGCCGAGTACTCGCTGTGGCAGGCGGGCCTGAACACGTACGAGCACTACCGGAAACCCGTGTGGCTGCGGAACTTCCACATCACCGTGGAGGAACAGGACCAGTTGCTCGACGCCGTGCACGCGGCGCTGGACGGCCAGGTCCTGACCCGCGAACGGCTCGCCGACGAGGCCGCGCGGCTCAGCGGGGATCCCGGAACCGGAGACAGGCTCAGGGAGAGCTGGGGCGCGCACCTCAAACCCGCGTCGTTCCAGGGCAAGCTGGTGTTCGGCCCCAACGAGGGCCAGAAGGTGAGCTTCGCTCGGCCGGACCAATGGCTTCCCGCACAGGAAGCGCCGGCAGACCCGCTGCGGGAGATCGCGCTGCGGTTCCTGAACGTGCACGGTCCCGCGACGCGCGAGGACTTCGCGCGGTGGTGGGGAGTCACGCCCGTCGAAGGCGCGAAGATCCTGGCCGGGCTCGAGGCGGAGCAGGCCTCGCTCGACGGCCAGACCTGGTGGGTCGCGGACCTGGCCGGGCTGCTCGACGCAGAACCCGTGCGCGGTGTGCGGCTGCTGCCCGCGTTCGACCAGTACGTCGTCGCCGCGACCCGGCACGCTCAGCACTTCCTGCGCGGCGGTTCAACCGGTCTGATCTACCGCCCTCAAGGATGGTTGTCCGCGGTGGTGGTCGTGGACGCGATGTTCGCGGGGATCTGGCGTCATCAGCGCAAAGGCAAGCGACTCGTCGTGGAGGTAGAGCTGTTCAAAGCCTTGTCCGCCAAGGCGCGCAAGGGTGTGGAGGCCGAGGTCGACCGGCTCGCTGGGTACTTCGGTGGCACGCCGGAGCTCGTCTGGTCCTAGTACTGGATGTAGCGCTTGACCTCGGCGGACCGCTCCGGGTTCGCCAGGCGCGCCACCAGGTGCAGCGCCATGTCGATGCCCGCGGAGACACCCGCGGCCGTGATCACGTCACCGTCGTCGACGAACCGGTCGTCCTCGCGGATCTCGATGGTCGGGTCGATGAACTCCAGGAACTCGACGGTCTCCCAGTGCGACGTGGCCGGACGCCCTGCCAGCAGGCCGGCCGCCGCGTACACCAGGGAACCCGTGCACACGCTCGTCATCAGCGCGGTCTTGTCGCGCTGGGAGCGCACCCAGTCGAGGTGCTCCTCGTCCTTCACGAGCAGTTCGGTGCCCTCGCCGCCGGGGTGGATCAGCACATCCCACTCGGGCGCGTCGGCGAACGAGTGCTGTGGCGTCAGGACCATGTCCTTCGCGCACGTCACCGCCTTGCCGTCGCGCGAGACCGTGGCCACCCGGTAGCCGTCGCCGGGATGGCGCCGGGTCCAGGAGGCGAGCACCTCCCACGGGCCCACCACGTCGAGCTCCTCCACGCCGTCGAACAGCAGAATGCCGATGTTCATGCCGCCAGGGTGCGGTCTGCCGGTTACGTAACCGGTCGTTCCTAGCCTCGACGTCATGAGCAGCCCGAAGATCGTCGCCATCCACGGTTCCGAGCGCAACCACGGCAACACCGCCGGCGTGCTGGAGTACGTCGGCAAGGTGCTCGCGGCGCGCGGGGTCGAGCTGGAGATCGTCCGGCTCGCCGACCTCCGCATGTCGCCGTGCGGGCCCTGCGGGGACTGCAACTCACGCACCGTCCCTTGTGCGCTCGAGGACGACATCCCCGCCGTCGTGGAACAGATGGCGCGCGCCGACGGGATTCTCTACACCGCCCCGGTGCACGGGTTCGGCACGGGCGCGCTGATGCAGGCGTTCATCGAACGCTCCGGTGTCGGCTTCATGCGGTTCGACCGGCCGCTCACCAACAAGGTCGGCGGCGTCATCGTGGTCGGCAGGCGGTACAGCCACACCGAGGTCTACAGCCACCTCACCGCCAACGTGCTGCTCAACCGCATGATCATGATCGGCAGCGGCTTCCCGGCGATCGTCTACGGCAACCAGCCGGGCGACGTGCTGCACGACGACGAGGGTCTGCAGATGGTCGAGCGGATGGTGAACAGGATGGTGGACCTGATCCACGTGCTGCGCGAGCACCGGGAGCTCACCGGACGCGACGGTCTCGACACCGAGCTGGCCAACGAGCGCGACGACAAGTGGTTCGCCGCGCGCCACTCCCCGATCGGATGAGCCATGGACTACCACGAGCTGTGCCGGCGGTACTACGCGGGCGAACTGTCCGAAGTGGACATGAACGCGTGGCGGCTGGAGCGGCTGGACGTCGTGCTGCGGCACGTGCGGGAGAAGTCCGGCTTCTACCGCCGGCACCTGCCGCGGGACGTGCCGTTCACCGAGCTGCCCTTCACCACCAAGGCG
>JAVXWK010000343.1:0-2819 GCA_032230575.1 Pseudonocardiales bacterium
ACGTTGCGATGGTCAGCGTCACACGCGACGCTGACCGCAAGACCCGTGCACCTCCGACGCGGACCGTTCGGTTTGCCCGGACCAACCGCTTCGGTGCGTTCGCTGTCGAGGCGCCAGAACCAGCACCGATGGCAGCCCGGTCGTCGGAGAGCGAGACCCCCAAATGGACCAGCGCACGGCCGAAACGACCCCTCGCTCGGCCCCCACCTGGACGCTCGCGTGACCATGCGCGCCATCGTCCAGGACAGGTACGGGTCGATCGGCGTGTTCACCTCGGCCGTCATCGACCGACCCGAACCCGGCGAGCACGACGTGTTGTTGCGGGTCCGCGCGGCCGGCCTCCACCGCGGCACCTGGCACCTGATGACCGGCCAGCCGTACCTGATGCGCGTCCTCGGGTTCGGTTTCCGCCGGCCGAAGAACCGGGTCCCCGGCCTCGACGGCGCCGGCACCGTCGCGGCCGTCGGGCCCGCCGTGACCCGGTTCGCAGTGGGCGACGAGGCGTACGGGGTCCTCCGCGGCTCGTACGCCGAGTACGCCGCCGCCCACGAGGACAAGCTGGCCCGCAAGCCGTCGAACATCTCGTTCGAGCAGGCCGCCGTCGTACCCGTCTCCGGGCTCATCGCGCAGCGCGGTCTCGTCGACGTCGGCCGGCTCCAAGCCGGCCAGAAGGTGCTCATCACCGGCGCGTCCGGCGGCGTCGGAAGCTACGCCGTGCAGCTCGCGAAGGCTCTCGGCGCCGAGGTCACCGCCGTGAGCGGCACCGGCAAGGCCGACCTGGTCAGGTCCCTGGGCGCCGACCACGTCGTCGACTACACCCGCGAGGACTTCGCCGACGGCACTCGCCGCTACGACCTCATCCTCGACATCGCCGGCAACCCACCGCTGGCCCGGCTGCGCCGCGCGCTCACCCCGCACGGAACCGCCGTCCTCCTGGGCGGCGAGCAGGGCCGCGGCAGGGTCACCGGCGGCTTCGGCCGGACACTCAGGGCACCGCTGCTCTCGCCCTTCGTCAGCCAACGGCTAGCAATGGTCACCGCGAAAGAGAACGGTCGCGATCTGGAAAGGCTCGCCGCCCTCATCGAGTCGGGGCAGGTGAAGCCTCACGTCGACCGCACCTACCCGCTCGAGGAGGTGCCGGAGGCCATGGCACGCCTCGTCGCCGGTGAGGTCCGCGGAAAGGTCGCCATCAGCATCTAAGCGGCCGCTTCCATGGCATATTCCGCGGCAGTCACCAGCAGGGCCAGCCGGGACGCCCAAGCGCATCGGGTCGGTTCATTGGCGCAATCCCTCCGCTCACGCCGTGCGCAATCGCTCGCAACCAAACCGGAATCTCCGCGCTGCGCAACACAAGGGTCGTCCGTTCCGTCGCCGCCGCATCATTGGCACTCCGATAGATGGACCGCCAGACGAACCAACTTCCGTGGACAACCAAAGATCATCCCAGTGGCTTCACTCATCTGCCAATGAGCGGATATGCAGAGCTGGCATTACCGATCGGTCACGCAGCCGCAAGGCCGTCCGGCTCCAGACGTTGCGTAGCAGCACGAGCGCTTAGCCGCGCGGAATCCAGCGGGAGAACGTTCTGCGGGCCGGGGCCCAGTCGGTGTAGTCCTCATCGCCGGCCTGGACGGCGACGCGGACGCGGCCCTGGTGACCGCCAAGACAGTCTCGTGCGAGGGAGATCAAGACCTTGTCAAGACTCCAGCTGATGTCGACGCCGGAGTTACACAAACCAATGTCGTCGACCGGGTCGATCCGGGTGTGCCACCTGGTCGTGGCGCGCCCGGTAGCCCAGTCGGTCCCATCGGAGAGCCCGCCGGAGATGACGAAGTCGGGACCGGCATGCGAGGTCCGGGTGTCGATCCACACCGTGAAGTGATTGCCGTACGCCTTCCGGCGCAGGTCGCGGTGGCGGGTCTCGATCAACAGCCGATCGCCGTTGTGCACCCGTGCGCGCGACAGCCCCACGCCCGTCGGCACATCGGTCCGACTGTCAGTGAGGACCAAGGTGTCGTCGACGGCGGCCGCCGGCCCTGCCGGCACACCCAGTGCTAGCACGACAAGGACTGCGGCTAGCGCCGCAGAGGGTGATCTCATCGGCTACCTCATCTCTCTGCTCGGGTACGTGCCGGATCGGCGCAGGCCAACGCGGCCCTGCGGCATCACCGGTGGTACTTCTGTTGGCCGATTTCTTCCAGTGGTGCAACGGTGCGACGGACATTCGGATGATCACCGGCGTCATTTGATGTCTCCGCCGATTTTGTCTCGCGCCTCCTGCAGTGGGTCCGCGGATTCAGCGCTTACGACCCACTTGTCACCGAGATACGTGCCGCCAAACGAGAAGGCGGCCTCGACATACTGGTCGCGAGACGCATTGTCCTTGAACATGTAGATGGCCAGATCACCGCAGGATCCGCCCTCTTTGACGAAGAGTTCGTCGGAGCCGCCTTCGTACTCACAGCCAATTTCGTCGGCGATGGCCCGCGGACTGTCGAAGGCGGCCTCCTCGTCACCGCCGCCGCAGCCTGTGACACCAGCAACGGCAAGCACGGTCAGCCATACCAGCGCTTAGTGGTCATGATTCGTAACAGTAGTGCGGAAAGCACCGCAAGGCAGGCCAATCAGAAGCCCGCGGATCGACGGGTGACCGCGACCACGCCTGGTGCGCCCAACCAGGCGACACCCAGGCGGGGGGCCGGGAGGCGAAATCCGTTGGTGGTTCCGGCCGCAACCCGTCGCGCTGTGGTGTGCAGCCGTGGCCGCCGTCGCACACGCTGCGACGCGCAGTTCACCGCACCGCCCTCACCACGCCAGAG